>CAJWRP010000034.1 GCA_913046025.1 uncultured Chloroflexota bacterium | reverse complement strand
AAAAGCTGGCCAAGGCAGTAAATCAGTGAATATATGTGAAAGCTGCAGTAAGCCGCCACAGCCATGGAAACGAACCTGGATTTAAATAGGCCTAAGTCCATAAGAGGTGCGGGAATGCGCTTCTCCCACCACACGAATACCCCTATAAAAGCAATAACTAATGCGATACATATCATCACTGGTGGATTAGTCCACCCGACTCGAGGTCCGTTGGTCATTACCAGTAGGAAGGACAGCAATATGCCGGAAGACAGCGCGGCGCCGGGCCAATCGAATGCGACCGAACCACCGCCTCGCCTGGAAAATCTCTTGCCGTCCAAGACAATCATCACGGCGCTTATGGAGACAACGCTAAGTATAACGGAGGTGTAGAAGATCCACCGCCAACCGAGCGCACCAATGATCAGACCACCCAGGACCGGCCCCAGAATATTGCCGGCACCAACAACAGTAATCGAAGAGCCCAGTGCCTGCCCTCGTTCGTTGTCTGGAAAGGCCGTGACGGCCATGGCCATACCAGTACCCTGGGTCATGCTACCGCCAACGCCCATCAGAATCTTGAAGAGAATAAGTATCCGGATGTCCTGGGCAGTGCTGGCCAGAAGGCCGCCCACTATGAAAATACCAAACCCAATCACGTACACGCGCCTGCGACCGATGATATCGGAGAGGCGGCCCATGGGAAGCAGCAGGGCGCTGATAGTCAGCGAGTAGCCAACAAGTACCCATTGGGTTGTAGGTAGGTCTGTACCAAAGTGAGCCGATATGGTCGGCAGAGCCACAATGAGGCTGCCGAAATCTGCCACTGAGGTAAATGTCCCTACGGCGATGGCAAGAAATGCCCACCACTTGTAGTGACGGCTTTGCGATAGGTCCAAACGCGGCAAATGCATGAAGCTACTTCTCATTGTATGTCCGCACCAGTTGCCGCACAACAATGACTAATCTTTTAGAGACCCACAACACCTGCATTTGTTTGGGAGCCAGCAAGGCCAGGACTGAAGATGTGGCCACATGACCTGCACCTGTAGCAGACGTTATAATGAGGCCTTAGTTTTTCCAGTGGTACAACATCCTCCAAAGCGCAGCGCGGGCAGCCAACAGGTGGCGATTGATGCCCAGCATTGGCCGAAACGGCCTGAACCTGTTTCTCAAGGACGTTAGGTAAACCTGTTTCTGTGATCGCGACGGGTGGCCTGAAGGGGCATTGAATGCAGAAAATATCACCACCGTTGAGACGTTTGACGAACGTTATTATACGTATATTAGATCGTATGCGTCAATAATGATTTGACGCTGACTTCATCTCCCATTAAAGTATTTGCACAGATAGCAGTCGCATTAGATTCAGGGACGGATCATGAATAGCATAGAACGTCCATATGCCACTCTGGCAGACGCAGTACGCCAGGCCCGTACCGGCAAAGGCATGAGTCAACGATGCCTGTCCGATTTGCTTGGCAAGAGCCAGGGCTACCTGGGGCACCTGGAAAGCGGTCGTTTTCGTCCCACAGTGGATACGCTCAAGGAGCTTTCGGCGGCACTAAATTTACCATACGGCCGATTGGCTATGGCAGCCGAATATATATCTGCTGAGGAGTTCGAAAACCCTTTGGATGATCGGCAGTTGGCAAGGCTTAATGAGGTTCAGGACTTAACAGATGCCGAATGGCATTCGGCACGGGATTTCATGAGGTATATCCGCAGTAGAAGAGGGTCATCGGATTAGCTTTCTTGGCAGGTGACCCTTTGTACTAACAGGTACTTCTCATCGGGTATTCCCAACGATTCGGCTGAGTAGCTTCTTCCCTCAGGTCCTCCCATCAGATACCCCGCAAACTTCTCAGCTAGCCACTCGTCTCTGGCCCGACTGACCCAAATGTCGAGCCCACATGCATTACGTGATGACCGACAGCGTGCGCTACCAGCCACCGAAACCATGGCCTGGGAAGACCCGGGCGCAATCCAATGGTCCCACCTACAATCATCTCGTTCAGCCGCTCTTTAAATGGAAACAGCACAACCTCTAACTCCAGTTCCGAAATGAGGCGTCGAACGTCGACGGGAACGCTTAGTTGGTGAGTGTGCCACACATCTATTGCTCTGCTTTTGCCGTGCAACTCATATCTTTATAGTAGAACATGCGTTCCATATTATGGGAGACCGTATCGGCGTGTCAACAACATACCAACGCTTCCCTGCTGGGGATTGAGGCCGTCCTCAGGTCCTACTACGAGTGCTGGTTGCCGCCTCTAACAAACTCCTCGAATTTTCCGGACCTCCCGGCGCCGAAGATGTACGTCGTCACATAGCTGCGGAAAGGAGACCACCGTTCGGAGTATTCAGAGGCCTCTTTGGATGACATGGGTTTAGGCGCGTCTGCACTGGGATCTACCAGCATTCCCATCATCCGCTCCATGGCCAGATCGCCATGGGGAAAGCCATCGGGATAGCCCAGCGCCCGGATAAGCAGCCACTGCGCGGTCCACGGACCAATGCCGCGAATTTTCGTTAACGACTTGACCACATCGTCGGCAGGCTGATCACGAAAAGACTCCAGATCCAGCTCACCCGACACAATCTGCTTGGAAATATCCGATATGTACTCGGCCTTCCTCTGGCTGAACTTTATCGAACGAAGGGCCTCAACACCGGCGTCTGCCAGGCTCTGCGGCGAAGGGAACGCCCGATAAAGCTCACCATCGACCTCCAGACTTTCTCCGTAGGTCTCAGCGATAAGGTTTCGCAGCATGCGGGCGACATGAGTGCTAATCTGCTGTCCCAGTATCGCCAGCACCAGCGCCTCATATGCAGTGGAGGTGTGAGCGATGTGAAGTCCGTGCATGCCTTTCACCACTGGCGGCAGGTGCGGGTCGGCATTAGCCATCTCATAGAAAGGCGCAAGGTCATCATCGGTGCCCAGCAGCCAGGCCAGACTCTCGCGCGCCTCAACGATCATCTCCTCATCAAGGTTCTCCGACCGGACCTCTGCCTCCAACATGGGCGCGTCGATGGTGCCGGTAGACCACACGGAGAGCAGCGCTGATCCGCCCTTCAACCGCTGCATGCGCCTGTAGACGCCTTCCTCGAACACGTCCGTGCCGTAGCGGCCACGAAAGTAGGTCAGGTACCCCGCAGTCAGGTCGAAGTCAAAAGGAGGCACGGGCTCTATGGAGAACGAAGCACGCTTCATCATTCTTTACTCTCAATGCGGCTAGCCATCAGATTATTCAACGGATCATGCATGGTGTGGCGGCATTTTTGAAAGATTTAGTTAGGGGCGCTGGTCAGCAGAAATCCGCCGTCTACAGGCATCACGATACCGGTGATAAATCTGGCCTGATCGCTGGCCAGAAACAGCGCCGCCCATCCGATGTCCCAGCTCTCACCCTCCACAGGCAAGGGCGTCGAGCTACGTCGAATCTCACGGGCGTCGGCACCGCCTTCAGCTAGTCGAGGTGTCCACATCAGCCCGGGCATAATGCAGTTAACCCTGACGTTGTCCTTGGCGTGGTCCATGGCCATGGCGCTGGTCAGCCCTACTACGGCCGCCTTGTTGACCGTGTAGGGTGCGGCGGAGTTCCCAGCCTTGGGCCTAAGCGCGGTAACAGATGACACATTGATAATGGAGCCACCTCCACCGGCTATCATCTGAGGAACGGCGTAACGGCTCATGTTCACCATGCTCATCAGGTTGAGGGAGATGCTGCGCTCCCAGGCCTCTTCTGTGGCCTCGACAACGCTACCTCTGCCGCCACCGCCTACGTTGTTGTGCAAAACATCCAGGCCGCCAAAAATCTCGACGGCCAGGTCGATGGCGCGCTTGCAGTCGTCGGGACTGGTCACGTCGGCGGCGGTGCTTATGGCGACTCCTCCTTCTTCTTCGATGGTCGCTCTTGTGGCGTCGGCCCACTCCAGAACAGCGTCCACCAGCAGTACTCTTGCGCCTTCCCGGGCAAAGACGATGGCCGCTGCGGCCCCGTTTCCCACACCGCTGCCGCCATAAGTACCAGCGCCGCTCACCACAGCAACCTTGCCTTCAAGTCTGAGGTTAGGCATCAGCTGTTAGGCTCATCTTCTATTACATGCACGTACATAAACGCGCCGGTGAGAATGGTCGCGTCCTCGCAGTGCCCACCTACCATCTCTCCGGTTGGCCGGGCGGCAGCGACGTGGATATGCACACGAAGGCCACCTTCCGGCAAAGGCTGTATGTAGCCCTCCGCGCTCACCAGTTCGAGGTTTCCCTCGATGGTCTGCCGCTCAAATTCGGGGGAGCCTTCCACGTATTGGCAGAGGTTTCTCAGCTTCAACTGACTTAAGCTACCGATGCACGATTTTATCGTAGCTTCGCGGATGCCTTCGGAAAGGGCCAAGGCCTCCAGCGCTTCATTTAAGGACTCTCCAGGTTGAAACCGGCGATACAGGATGCGCGACGACTTGGCTTCCCACTTCTGAACCACTGCATGACCTCCCAAGACTAACTGCTAAAAACTATCAACTAGTAACTACTTACTCGCGCCTAAAACACAGCGATAGGATTGGCGGGAGAGCCGGTGCCACCAGGAACAAACAGGGGATTGACGGTGAGCATAAACTCGTACCTGCCCTCTTCTGCACAGACCTTGGCCAGAGGCTCCAACAGGGAGTTATCCACAAGAGCTACGCCGTAGGCGGCTATGACCAGGTGAACGCCCCAGCCCAGACCGTACTCGTTGGGCGACGCGTCCATCATATCCCAGACCAGCATAGAGGCGTCGTTATCCCGGATGAAGGGCATGCACGATGAGTGAAGCCCTGCCCTAACACCACCAGCGAGAGCCCAGATGCCGTCGTGGTCTCGGGCGAAGGCATCGCGACCGCTGTACACAACGATGGCGTCACCGGGCTCCAGGGTAATGCCCTCCTCCTTGACGATATCCTCTAGCTCCCAGCCGTGCACTGGCGTATCCAGGGTCACGTAAGGCTCACCGCGATGCTTCGGTACGTCCAGCAGCACTCCCCTGGTAAGAATACCGTCACTCCACTCGTCAACTGTGCCATACTTCGCACCAGAAAAAGTAAGGTTTTCTTCAGGCTTCTTGCCGTCCCACATACCGTTCTCATCCCACACATGGCATAGAGCATCTATGTGCGTTGTGGACGTGCCGTGGTACATGATGCCGTAGTAGTCCACCGCCGCACCAGAGTTGTTCGGCCTCTCCATCACCGTCAGGAACTGATGCGCCGGCCTGGGATTCTCGATGCTGGGCTCCACGGGAAAAGGCCTGCTCAGAGATACTGTCCTGCCCTTTTGCACAAGCTGTGCAGCCTTCAGACGCTTGGCGTCATCTATGAGATTCATGGCCCCAGCGCCACCCTTGTCTCCCCAGCGCCCCCAGTTTCGTCGCTCAGTCAGGTAACCTTTGACCTCTTCCAGCGTAGGGACCCGTCGATCAGATGTTGCCATTGAATTTCCTCTTTTCAGGTGATTAAAATTGCATGTTGAAGTACTAACGGAAGGCATTATACCCACCTCCACACGGAACGCAACCTGTTGTTGACGACGGAATAACGCGTTGCTACACTCGGATCAAACCCGATTTTAGCGAGCTCTGGTCTAGGCGAAAAATAACAACGCGTTTTCCGCACACCACATCTATCACAGGAGGATATGCAATGGCCGGTTATCTATACATGGTGCAGATGGACGTTCCTACTAACCTGGAGGACGACTTCAACAGGATCTACGACACACAGCACATACCGAGCATTCTCACGGTGCCCGGTGTAAATTCGTGTACTCGATTCAAGCTAGAGTCTGGCGAAGACGGCGTGGCGGCGTACCTGGCCTTGTACGAAGTCGACTCGCCGGACGTGCCGCAAGGCCCCGCTTGGGTGGAGCAGTCCGACAAGGGCGACTGGGCCCCACAGATACGACCCCATACCACTAACAGGTCTCATTCCCTGTTCAAGAAACTGGATTAATCTTCATGAAATTAGCAGTCGGCGGCGATCTTTCCGGCCTGCCACTAAAGAGGCCTGTCATCAATTTCCTGGAAAGCCAGGGGCACAACGTCACTGACTTCGGCACGCACGAGGGGGTAGAGGTCGACTTTCCAGACATCACACAGACGGCTTGCGATGAGATACGGTCCGGCAACATCGACAGGGCCGTGCTGGTGTGCGGCACGGGAGTCGGGGCCTGCATCGCCGCAAACAAGATCCCTGGCATTCGGGCGGCGCTATGCGACGACATCTACTCGGCCCATCAGTGTGTTGAGCACGACGACGTCAATGTGCTTTGCCTGGGCGCCCAGATAGTTGGCAGGTTGGAGTAGGGAGGCCATGGGAGAAGTCGAGCACGTGAACCGCGTGAACCTGGATCACCCTCTGGCACGACACGTTGGAGTGTTCGGTGCTGGCGGTAAATCGACCCTAGCAAGAGCCATAGCTCGAAAATGGCAACTTGTGTATATAGAGATCGACGCGATTCAACATTTGCCCGGATGGAAGATGCGACCTAAAGACGAAATCGAAACGATAGTAATCCAGCACATGGATTCCAGCACGAGCGGATGGGTCACGGACCACAATGTTCCTTTCATTTTGGGAAGGGCCGAATCCATCATTGTTCTGGAACTACCATTCAGGACGGTGTTTTGGAGAAGGCTGAAGCGTTCGCTGCATCGGGCTTGGACGAAGGAGTTGGTGTGCGGCATCAACACAGAGACTTTCAAACAACACCTGGCTTCGCGCGAATCCGCCATCTTGGAGGCATGGAATAAAAGGAAGTCTTACGGGATAATCTATGAGACTTTATCTCCAGACATACCATCTGTAGCCGACGTTTTCTACATACGCACAACGCGTCAGCTTAACCAGTTTTATGAAGCGCACGGCCTATCTAGATCTCCCAAAGAATCTTTGGTCCACTGAACGACAAGGACTATCAAGAACATGTGCAGAAGTATAAAAAAGCTAAGGAGACCCGAAGAGCCTGCCACTGACGTAGAGGTCCACGAGGCGGCGTTGCAGTACGTGCGCAAGATCAGCGGGTACCGTGTGCCATCAAAGGCGAACGAGCAGTCCTTGAACGATGCCGTTAGCGAGCTTGCCATTGCCTCCACACAACTGCTGGCAACACTTCGCACAGGAGCCAGGGCGTAGGCTAATAATAACCTAGAGAAGTCCACAACGATTTAATACCTGTGGCTACGCAGTAACTTTGGCGGTGTAGTGAGGCATGACCTCGTTCGTAAACAGCTCGATTGACTGCACGGCGTGGTCATGAGATATGCTGCCCCACTGGAACGAACAGACGAAGTAGTTCGCGCCTGTGGCCAGGTACTCTTCCATGTAAGCGCGCACCGAGGCAGGCGATCCAGCCAAAGCTACACCACCAAGTCGAGTTGGATCTGACGTCTTCTGCTGGTCGAAGCGCTCAAGCTCCGCCTCAATGTCCCGGCGCATCTCCCTCTGAGGCAGGCCCGCCGGCCGTTGACCAGAAAAGCCAAACGAGCCATCCTTGGTATCCTGCGAGAAGTTATCCATGCCCCTCTTCTCAGCCTCAATGCGGCGCGGCGCGGCCAGGTTCCAGCGATAGGCCTCCCACGCCGGCGTTGCAATGCGAATGGCCTCTTCGTCGGTCTCCGCCACAACCATGTGGACTACAAGCCCAATCTTGGGCTCCATGCCCTGGGCGGTAAGAGCACCCTTGCCGTGCTCCCGTTCCCACACCTCATGATAGCGTTTTACCTGGGTGCTCAGCGTATCAATGTTGCCCACAATCACCGTGTTCATGCCCTCAACAGCGGCGGTCTCTGCGTTGCGCATGTACCACATCGGAGGGTATGGCTTCTGCATCGGGTGAAGCCGCATCGGCAGATCGTCAAAGCTGTGGAACTTGCCCTGGTAGTCCAGAACGTCGTTACTCATGCCCTGCCGAATGATGGCCAGCGTCTCTTGGTATCGGACAAAATTTATATCTGAGTCAGCCTCCTGCCCCCAGAAGAATGCCTCCATCACGCCGCCGCGACCAACGCCTATCTCCATTCGGCCACCGCTAAGGTTGTCCAGCATGCTGATTTCCTCTATGAGCCGCAAAGGGTGATGCAGCGGCAACACGTAAACACAAGGACCGAAACGCAGGTTCTTGGTGCGCTGGGATACCGCAGCCAAAAACACGTTCTGCGAGGGTGCAAGGCTGTGAATAGCAGGAGTGTGATGCTCCGCCAGGTGGTAGGCATAAAAGCCTGCCTTATCCAGACGCTCGATCTGCTCCAGGCGCATCTCATATGAGCGCTGCAACGGCATGTCCTGCTGGGGCTCTATGTGATCAAATACACCAAATTGCAAAGCATTTCCTCTATTTTAACTAATGGGCTGAGCCACTCTTGCCTGCAGAAACAATTTGTCGAGACATGACCTAACTTACCCCAGCAGGCGTTTTGCTAACTTGCAGCCATTCTTATGGGAGAGGCTACTCAAGGTCTCCACTGTATGCTCGGTACGCCATGCTGGTAATCAGGCCTACGCGATCAACGTTAGCGAAATGCGAGAACTTACTGATGTCCACCTGCTTGGCCGTATCTTCTACAGACAGGCCAGCATCGTAGCCCTTGCGAATCTCTGAGTTCAGCAGGTCCAGAAGCTCAACCGATTCGTTGTACTCAGCCCTGCCACCCACCGGACCATGGCCGGGAACAATAGTATCCGCATCTACCTTGCTTACCTCGTCCATAACAGAAAGCCACTTAGTTATGTGGCCATCCGGGAAAGCCGGAAGGGTCTTGTGAACCGCCAGGTCGCCAACGAACAGCACCTTGTCTCCAGGCAGGTACAGCAGGATGTCGCTTCCCGTATGAGCTCGCCCGTGGTAGGAGAGCCTCAACTCCCGGTCGCCTAACCACAAGGACATCTCGTGGCTGAACGTCACATCGGGACGTGTCATTACAATCTGGTCTAGCTCCGGCCTCAAGGCTTCACGAGCATAATAGCGATTGAAGTTGTGGTCCCAGTCCCGCACAAAGTGAGCGCGGCAGTTGTCATGCCCAACGATTGGCGACGGAAGGAAGTACTGGTTGCCGTAGACGTGGTCGCCGTGAAAGTGGGTGTTGATGACGTAACGAATAGGCTTAGAGGTTACGTTGCGCACCGTGGTAAGAAGATTGCCCGCTAATGACGGAGTCATCAAGGTGTCGATCAAGACGACGCCCTCGTCACCCACGATGAATCCTGAATTAGTAGCACAATTTTCTTTGATGATAGCGTAGGCGTTTTCCGCCACCTCTATTACACCTGATTTATATGATGCTGTGGTCAATCAATGCCTCCGCAAATAATCTGATTTAAAATTTTAGTTGGAACGGTCTTATACCTGAACGTCTACATCTTTTAGATCAAGGGAAATTACAAGATGCGCGTCGGTGAGTTCCTGCACCTGCTCAGGAGTGTAGCCCGGGGCAATCTCCCGCATGAGAAATCCCTCTGATGTGATATCAAAAAGTCCCAGGTTCGTCATAAGGGTCGTCACGACACCTAGCGCTGTGGCTGGAAGATTAAGCTGTTTTAGCAGGCGAGGCTTCCCGTCTCGCGTAGTGTGCTCCATTGCGATAAAGACCCTCTGGGCTCCCATGGCAAGGTCCATGGCCCCGCCAATGCCGCCGCCCTTGCGACCACTCGTACGCCAGTTAGCAAAGTCTCCCGTTTCTGAAACCTCATAACTTCCCATAATGGAGACGTCGATGTAACCTGCCCTGATAATGGCAAAGGCGTCTGCGTGGTGCACTATCGACGCCCCGGGGTTGATGTCCACGTGCTGGCCGCCGGCGTTAACGAGGTATGGGTTCTCCTCGCCCTCCGGAAGCATAGAGCCGTATCCGATCACTCCGTTTTCGGAGTGGAACAGAACGTCCTTGGCATAATTAGAAATCATCGTGGGAATGCCGATGCCTAGGTTAACCAGCCATCCGCTTTCGAACTCATCTGCAAGTCGCGCGGCCATATGTTGTCTTGTTAAAGGTTTCTGTTCCACCAAATCGCTTACCTATCTATCTTAATATTTGCCAGATATCGGCCTGAAACGGCCTTAGCGGCGGTTTATCTTATCCCAGATTCCATCCTCTGGAATCCTGACGATCCTATCAACGAACACTCCGGAAAGATGTACATTGTCCGGGTCGATTTCGCCCGGCTTGAGTATCTCCTCTTCCACCTCGACGATGGTCATCTTCGCGGCCATGCCCATGATGGGGTTGAAGTTCCTCTGGGAAAGCTTGAACTGCAGGTTGCCAAACTCATCGGCGCGCAGGGCTCTTACGAAAGCGTAATCGGCAGGAATCGGATATTCCAGCAGATACTCTTTGCCGTCAATGATCCTGCTCTCTTTGCCCTCTGCCATCTCGGTGCCGACGCCCGTCCGCGTGTAGAAGGCCCCGATACCTGAGCCAGCTGCTCGAATTCGCTCGGCCAGCGTACCCTGGGGCACTAGCTCTGCGTCGATCTCACCCGACTGGTACATCTCGTCGAATACGGTGACGTTGGACGGGTGAGGTGATGCCGTAAAGGCCATTATCATCTTTTTGAACTGATGCGCGTTTATAAGGGTTGCGACATCTACCTGATCATCGCGCCCGCCCGAGCCATTGGAAACACCAGTGAGACCCTTTGCACCCTGGCTCAGCAGGGCCGCCATTAGGTTTCTTGGATGGCCCACGCCAGCGAATCCCGGAAACATGATTGTGGAGCCGTCGGGGATATCTGCGACGGCTTTATCAAAGGTCTGAAATACTTTGTTTTTCAATGCCACACTCCTAAGAACGAATTGGATTATAGATGGGCGAAAATAGGTCGTCAACTACACCCAAGTCAAAAACGATTGGAACAATTGACCGGTTAAAAAGGCGTTGGTACACTGCCCTTTGAAACTAAAAATGGTTTCGGATAGCGGAAGGTGGGAGACAGTGCTTGATGACATGCGCAAACTGCAAACGAGACAACCGGGCCGACGCTAGTTTCTGCGACGGCTGCGGACGAAGACTTGCGGGAACTAATGGAAGCGTACCGGAAGGAATCAAAGGTCCGCTAGACGGCATTCGTGTTCTGGACTGGACAATGTGGCAGTTCGGCCCCGTCTCCACCATGATGCTGGCCGACATGGGTGCTGAGGTTATCAAGGTTGAGTCGTTGGACGGCGACCACGC
>CAJWRP010000033.1 GCA_913046025.1 uncultured Chloroflexota bacterium | reverse complement strand
GATGGCAAAAGGAACATCGAGCAGTTTTGCAAGGGTACGCGCCAGATAGGTTTTACCACTACCAGTCGGGCCAATCATCAAAATATTACTCTTCTCGATCTCTACTTCGATCAATGATTTATCGATCTTTTGATCATGGTCCTTCGTGCGATACATCAAACGCTTGTAATGATTGTAAACCGCAACTGAGAGCACCTTCTTCGCGTGTTCCTGTCCTATGACGTGCTCGTCCAGATAGCTCTTGATAGTCGCAGGCTTAACGAGATTGAAAACCGGCTTTTGGTCGCTACCTGAGAGCTTGGCTTCCTCCTTTTCGCCGAGTTCGCGATCAATGATCGTCTTGCAGACTCGAACACAGGAATCGCAAATGAATACGCTTGCAGGTCCCGCGATCATTTTGCGAACTTCGCCGTGCGGTTTGCCGCAGAAAGAGCAGAAATTGATTTTTGTAGGACGAGCCATGGTATCGATATACCTACGGAAATCTTATCCAGTCCGCTTGGAGGCAATCACTTCATCGACCAGACCGTATTCCTGGGCCTGTTCCGCGCTCAGGTAGTAGTCACGATCTGTATCTTGTGCAACCTTATCATAAGGCTGGCCGGTATTCTCTGAGAGGATCGTACGGATTTTGTCCTGCATTCGTAGTATCTCTCTCGCATGTATCTCAATGTCAGTAGCCTGTCCCTGTGCGCCGCCTAGCGGCTGGTGCATGTGCACCGTGGAGTTCGGCAAGGCGAATCGTTTGCCCTTTTCTCCTGCACAAAGCAGTACTGTACCCATGCTGGCCGCCAGTCCCACGCATATGGTGGACACGTTAGGGCGTATGAGATGCATGGTATCGAAAATAGCTAATCCTGCGCTGATTACTCCACCTGGGGAATTTATGTACAGGCTGATGTCCCGGTCGGGCTCTTCCCTATCCAGGAACAGCAATTGGGCAATAATGGCGTTGGCCACATGGTCAACGATTGGCGTGCCCAGGAAAATGATTCGCTCCTTGAGAAGCAGCGAGTATATGTCGTAAGCGCGCTCACCACGGGCACCCGACTCCACAACCATGGGAATTACGTTCTCGGGCCGGGCGTTCTGAGGCCATTGACTGGAAATGAAATCCTCAGGCCTGTAAAGCATATTTCTTACTCTCCTTCGCTCTGTTCTGATGTTTCGTCTTCTGTGCTTCCGTCTTCGTCATCTTGTGTATCGACAACGCTTTCGGGTTTGGACTTAGCTTCGGATGACTGTTCGCCCTTTGCTATTGTCACAAGCCGTTCTAGGGTTTTTTCTGAACTGAGCACCCGATTGACGGATTCTCGCATTTCGTCTGTGAACTCTGGCTCGACTGGAAGACCCTCTGTATCCTGGGTGTTATTGGCGAGGATCTCTTTGATCCTCTCCTCAACATCCTGCTCCGAAATCTCTATGCCCTCCTCCTCTGCCAGTTTGGACATGGCGAAGGTTCGCTTGATGCGTTCCTCTGCCTCGGAACGAAGTTCGTCGCGCATCTCCTGCTCGGATTTGCCGATGGATCGAAGGTAGTCGTCCAGTCGTACGTTGATCTGGCTCAACACCCTAGACCTCTCGCCCTCCATATGGGTTACTTCGTGGCCCACCATAACTGGTGCGACCTCGATGGTTACCTTGCTCAGGAAGGCCTCCATCACGGCCTCGTTATACTTTTGAGTTGCGCTGCTCTCCGCTGCCTCGTTGGCGTCGCTTTCGATCTCTGCCTTCAGGGCTTCGAAGGATTCGTAACCGTCGCCTACGCTCTTGGCAAGCTCGTCGTCCAACTCCGGCAAAACTCTTTCCTTAATCTCGCCAACAGTGACTGAAAAGGCAACATCTTTGCCTGCCAACTTCTCGTCACCGAAGTCTTCTGGAATGGACAAGGTAAAATCCTTGGGCTCATCTTGTGCCATATCCGCCAGTTGCTGAGCGAAGCCAGGGAAGGGCCGGTCGGAATCTTCATCGAGAAACAGCACTGCGTCCTTTTCTTCTATAACGCTGTCGCCGTCTATCAGGCCCTTGGCCTGGATGGTAACCAGGTCGCCCATCTGGACACTACGCTCAACCGGCTCCCATGATGCCATACCGTGTTGAATCTGTTCCAGGCGTTGTTGGATGTCTTCTTCGCTAACATTTGCCGGTTCTTCTTCGACCGAGATTTCCTTGTAATCGCCCAGGGATATCTCGGGCATCAAAGGAACTGTGGCCTTAACAATGATCGGATCCAGCTCTTCTAACTCAATGCTAGGCATACCAGCAGCTTCAATGGCCTGCTCTTCAATGGCCTTGCCTGTAATCTCAGGCAGCATCGTGTCCAAGACTTCGTTCAATAGGGATTCTCTTCCTACGAACTGCTCAACGATTCTTCGAGGTGCTTTGCCCTTCCGGAAACCGGGGATGGCAAGACGAGGTGCAATTTTGCGATAGCCTTGATCGATATAGGAGTTGAGATCCTCCTCCTCAAGCTCGATATTAAGCACGGTTTGGCGGTCTACGACTTCTTCTTGGGTGATTTTCACAGATGGCTCCCAGGCATAGGGTTAGTGGAATAATTATATCACGCGCAGTGCCAATTCAAAAGAATCGCCAGGCAATTGGGAAGTCGAATTTGCCTCAGAGTTAAGCCATTCCGATGTCAAATTGAGTCATTAGACCAGTGAATTTGACAGCGTCAAGGATAGTAGACAGAATACTTAACAGTCCATAATAGGCGGTTTACGATTGCGATTAGGCCCATAATCAATTGGAGTATAGAGTTGTTTAGACCTGTGATATCCTGTTAACAGTTCTGTGCCATGAATTTCAATGCCGTACTCGTAGGTGGTAATTATCGACCTCTCAAGAAGGCACGGGAATTCACATATGGTAAATCCACCGCTATAGCAAAGAAACCGCTATAATAATTCAGTGGAACTTCTCCATCTAGTCGACATCTGTATTTGTAGCGAATTCCATGTGTAGAAAATGCCAGAACAGAAAAAACCAGACCAGTATCAATCTGAAATTGAAGAGATCCTGAGGAAGGCCGACCTGGATGCACCCATCCCTATTCGGCCGAAAAAGGCTAACTTCTTCAGTTTGCTGAAGAAGTATGTCCGACAATCCTTGGAAGGCAAAGCCTGGTCTATCACTCCTGGGCGGATTGTTCTCGTAGCGGTTAGCTTGATACTGTTGGCTGCCATTACAAGGATGATTGTTCCTGTTGCCTTCGGTCCACTGGCGTGGGCGGGGCTGCTTCTTTTCATTATTGGATACGGTATGTTTTTTGTTAAGCCACCAAAGGGCCCCGAACAGCGTTGGCGTGGCCAGCTCCTAGATGATGCCCCATCTGTTCCCAGGGCAAACTTTATTGACCGCATACGCGGGAAGTTTAAGCGGTAGGCCTAAAAGAGAAGTAAATGAAAAACCCCGCCAATTGGCGGGGTTTTTCATTTACACCTTAGCTTTAAGGGCGCTAAGCGTTAGCTGCTAGACTGCACACTCGCCTTCGCCGCGCTCCAATATGTACTTGATAGTCTTGTCCCAGTCGATGTACTGGTCCAGGGTCTCCCTGTTAAGTTCAGGTATGTTCTTGAATCGAGTCAGCAAATCCTCGAAATGCGGATTGCCTACCCGTAGAACGTAGTCCTTGAAGACCTCGTCGTCCTGGTGATTGGCCTGGAAGTCGGCCACGACCAGCTTCAGGGCTTCAGGCGCCAGCTTTGCGGGAATCTTCGTCTTTATGCGCTGTCCGAAGCGTGGGTCACCGCCTTCGAAGCTTCCTCCCAGGAACATTTCGTAGGCAGGCACTTGGCCACCAGGCCCCTTGGCCGCTGCGCCGTGAAATCCGATGTCGGCGATGTGGTGCTGCCCACAGCCATTTGGGCAACCGCTCATCTTCACATGCATCTGACTAACCAGTGGGTCAGACTTATCTAGCTCATCAATGGTGTCGCTAATTGCCCTGCCCAAGCCCATCGAGGCTGTTATTCCCAGCTTGCAGCTATCTGTGCCTGGGCATGAAACGACGTCCGTTATGCCATGGACCCCCGAGTCACCAAAGCCGATATCGCTTAGCTTTTGCCAGACCTCATAAAGAGCATTTTCGGGCACCCAGCGGAGGGTCAGGTTCTGCTGATGGGTCAGGCGAGCTCGACCACCGGCATACTTCCGAGATATGTCGGCCAACTGGCCAAACTGCTGCGCGTTAATGTCTCCCATTTTCACCTTAATGTTGACGACCCTATAGCCAGCCTGCTTCTGTGTCTCAACGTTGGTGTCAAGCCACGCCTGGAACTCAGGTTCGTTGCCCTGGGGCTTGTAATCGCCGTCCAGACTCGGAGCGTCACCGGCTTCGTCGTCAATGAATAAAAGGTCTTTGGGATCGAAGGAACGCTGGGCCCAGGACTCCTTTAGCTCCTCTTCTACCTCTGTCCTGAACTGGTCGATTCCAACTCTATCGATGTAGAACTTGATGCGGGCCTTCATGCGGTTCTTTCGTAACTCATTAGTGCGGTGGAACACACGTAGGACAGCTTCGGTTACCTTTAGGTACTCCTCAACCGGCACGAACTCAAACAGCGTTGGTGCGATGCGAGGCATGATAGCTGTGCCGCCACCGGTAACCATCTTGAAGCCCTTTTTACCGTCCTGCACCTTGGGTATGAAGCCGACGTCGTGTATGGGCGTGATGGCGCAGTCACTGGCGCAGCCGGACATGGCCGTCTTTATCTTACGGGGCATGGCCTGTGTGAAGGGGTGCCGTACGAAGTATCGCGCATAGGCTGCTGCGTACGGTGAAACGTCGAATGGCTCGTTAGCGCAAACGCCTGCCATGGCGCAACCTGTCACGTTGCGGACAGTGTTGCCACAGGCTTCACGAGTGCTAAGTCCAACGTCGCCTATGAGCCGCAGAATCTCCGGCGTTTGCTCAAGAGGGATGTGGTGGAACTGGAAGTTTTCGCGGGTCGTAATGTGACCCTTCTTTAGCGGAGCAAACTTCTCCGCAACCTCTCCCAATGCCTCCAACTGGTCGGCCGTTATGGCGCCAAATGGTGCTTTAATCCTAAGCATCTGCTCGTCGACCTGGCGCTGACCGTATACACCTTGCCTTAGGCGAAATGCCATAAAATCATTGGGTTCCCATTCGCCTGACTGAAACTTCTTTACCTGCTCCTCAAAGTCAGCTATCTCTTCAGGTAGCACCTCGATAATACCCTGGGTGCGAGGCTTCCAATCCGTTTGCGTCATTCTTTTGCCTTTCCTTATGACTCTGTGGACCTGAGTACCCTTAACGGTTCCACTGTTAACGGTTCCACTGTTATTTCCCGAAATTAAAAACGCCCCGCTCACAATATGTAATGAGCGGGGCGTATAGAAGGCGTTTAATTGCCGAACGACCGCTACCGGACGCTACAACAAGAACAGAGGATTACCGAATTTACTTCCAACATTTTCCAAATACTTTAGCAAGGCTTTGGCCTTACTGTCAATAATAACGCACTTTATTGTTGGTATTTTCACAGGTAATGCGTTTAAAGCCTTGAATAAAGGGGATAAGGGCTATTCCTTGTCGGTTTGGAGAACAGCATCGTTGTAGATACTAACAAGGGGAACCATCTCATTTGAAAGGACAGAATCTTACTCCTTGGAACTGCATCTAAGCGGTATGTGGGAATACTATTGTAATGAATTTGGACCTGAGAACGAGGCATAGCACGCTATAATCGTATTAGAGCGAACCTCAACCGGCGCATACCCTCAAAGGCGAGGCTGAATATTAAAGGCGCTGGACTGGTCGTCCACAGCCAGAAGGCAGAACGAAAGGACCGTAGTGAACGAAACAACCAACGCCTATGTCAACGGAACCAGGCTGTTTAGGAGCGTAATTTTGCCCGCTCTGGTGGCCACTATTGCCCTCGGCATTGCCCTGGTCGGGGCTTTCCTCGTTCGTGGCTCTACGGATATAGACGGTGTTAACTTCTTCGTTGAATCGCTGTCTGGCAACTCTAGTTCGTTCTTCGGTGGCCTGGGGATTATTGCTCCCCTAGGCTTTGCATTCGGAGCCGGCGTGGCAGCTGCGTTTAACCCATGCGGGTTTGTGATGCTGCCAGCCTATATGGGATTGTACATGGGTACAGGCGATACAGAAGATGAGCTATCGGCTGGGCGTAGGTTTTCGAAGGCTCTAGTCATCGGCGGCTCGGTAACTGCAGGGTTTATCCTGCTCTTTACCATCGCAGGTGGCATAATCGGCTTCGGTGCGCGATCAGTTGTGGGAAGCATTCTGCCCTGGTTGGGTCTGTTCATTGGCATTCTTTTGACTCTGGCTGGAGCATGGCTGCTAAGTGGTGGCAAGCTATACACAGCCCTGGCGCAACGAGTTTCGAATAAAATGGGGGATCTCGGTCAGGCTAACGTTAAGGGATACTTCCTGTTCGGTCTCAGCTACGGCACGGCTTCGTTGAGCTGCACGCTGCCAATCTTTTTGTCGGTAGTGGGTACGTCCTTTGCCATATCAAGCATCGCCACGTCATTCGCGCAATTCGTTCTTTACGCCTTGGGCATGGGTATAGTGATAATACTTCTGACATTAGGAATGGCTCTCTTCAAAGGAGCGATGGTAAGCGGTATGCGTGAGGCCATGCGGTACATACAGCCGGTAGGTACTTGGCTGATGATTATTGCCGGCACTTACATCGTCTTCTACTGGCTAACCATTGGCGGCCTTCTCGACGGTTTGTCTTAGATTGAAAAGCTATGCTCGCATTCAGAGAGCAAGACTGTAGACGGCATGCCTAGGTTTTGCTGTGCTAAGCATAGAGGGCTTTCTTGGATAATAGAGGAGCTATGCTCGCATTCGGAGAGCAAGGCAGTAGACGGCATTCCTAATTTGTGCTGTGCTAAGCGTAGAGGTCGGTTTGATCGAGTGTGAGCCCTCAGGTTGGGCGAACGGCGGTTTGAAATAATCGCACCGTCTTGATCCAGAAGTCGGTATCTCTGCGAATAAGGAAATTACAAAGGGGTGCATTCAAATGCGCCCCTTTTGACTTGTCGATATATATAAAAAAATTCCAGCCGGTGCTGGGCTTTTATTGCTCGGCTATGACCGGGTTGCTCAGCACGCCGACGCCCTCTAGCTCGACCTCCACGGTATCGCCTGCTTTGATCTGGCCCGGAGTTCCCGGTGTTCCGGTCATGATGATGTCGCCTGGTTCCAGCGTAAGAAAGGCGCTGACAAACTCTATGATTCGTCGGCAGTTGTGCGCCAGGTCGGATGTGTCCGACTGCTGAATAACCTCGCCATTGACGCGGCCGGTCAGTAGGATGTTGTCGGCGTCCAGGCCGGTCACGACGTACGGTCCTATAGGGCAGAAGGTGTCGCTGGACTTGGCGCGCCACCAGGAGAGGTCTCCCCTTTGCCAGTCGCGGGCGCTGACGTCGTTGCCGCAGGTCACGCCCAGCAGATAGTCGAGTGCGTTGGCCTGTGTGGCCCGTCGGCACTGCTTGCCAATGACCAGTGTAAGCTCGGCCTCCTCCTCTACTATGATGCCCTCCTCGGCCACCTCCCTGGGCAGAATGATGGGATCGTTGGGTCCGATGACAGACGACGGAGTCTTGAAGAACGGCTCCGGTACCTCTGGGATGTCCATGCCTTGGCCGCCTATTGCGGAATCGTAGTGGCCCAGGTGGCTGACGTAGTTGCGGCCTATGGCGACGACTTTGGACGGCATTACCGGGGCTAGAAGCTTTACGTTCGTCAGGTTCGCTGTTTGGCCGGTTTCTTTATAGGCATCATAAGGAGCTGCGCTTATCTCCTTGATCGTATCGCCATCAACAATGCCGTAGGACACGCTGCCGTTGGACTGGTAACGGGCAAAGACCGTCATCAATAATTGCCTCCGCTGAAGTTTGGATTCGCAAGCTGGACGCCGAAGAGGGCCGGCGTCTACGACTGCTTTGCTGATGGGCATGAGTCCCGACCGAACAGAGGTGAACAGCCATTATGCCCAACGAACTGCCTCAGCCTTATGGTCGCAGCGGAAGCAGCTCTTCTGCAAGTGTCTCTTATGTGTCGGAAAGTGGTCGCGTTATGCGCCGAGGCTTCCGACAACCTTCTCGGTGATTCCTCTGAAGTCCTCTTCGGTAAGAAGGGCCCGCTTCTGCAACGAGGTGGCCTTCACCTGGACGAGTATCTCCTGCATCTCTTCGTCGGAGGCCGAGATTTCGAGATTTTGCAGCCAGATGGCAACAGAGTCGATTCCACTGCCCTTGCCCAGCACGATCCGGGGCTCCCTGTGCCCAACCATTTCCGGCAAGAACGGGAACATCTCAGTGAGATGGTCGGGGTTCGTGTTCTTGAACCAGGTCGAGATAATGCCCGACTCGACGTCGAAGAGGTTGTCACCGACGATCTGTCGGTTGGGCGGCAGGGCGTGATTGGCCAGCTTCAGGACCTCTTGGGACAGTCCGTAGAGCTTGTCGAGTTTGAGGCCCGTGTCGATGCCGTACATGGTGGTCAATGACATGGCCAGGTCTTCCGTGGGAACGTTTCCTGCGCGCTCGCCCAGGCCTGTCACCGTGGTATGCACCGTCTCCACGCCGTTCATCAGAGCGACGATGGTGTTGGCGACTCCCAGACCGAAGTCCATGTGGAAGTGGGTTTCCAGAGGCTTCTTGATTCGCTCCTGGGTCCGCGTGCAGAAGTACTGCACAGCCTGAGGAGACAGAACGCCGAATGTGTCCACCAGGACCAGGGAGTCCATCCAGCCTTCGTTGGCGATTCGCTCCATTAAGTCCAGATACCACACCATCTCGGCACGGGAGGCGTCGATCGGGAAGAAGACCACTTCCAGGCCCTGCTCATGCGCGTAACTGGTGGCCTCAATAGTGGTATTGATGGCCCGTTCTATGGGCCACTTGTAGGCGTGTTCAATAATGTGCTCGGAGGCGGGCACTTCCATGACGACGCCCTTTACGCCCGTATCGACTGCTCTCTTTACGTCCTCCACCATGCACCGGCTGAAGGAGTAGATGTCAGCATTCAGGTCCGCTTTTGCCAGGTACTCGATCGCCGCCGCGTCGTCGGGCGACACTGCCGGCATACCAGCTTCGATGCGATGAATTCCTGCTTCATCCAGCATCCTGGCTATTCGAATTTTGTCATCCTTGTTGAAGACAACTCCAGCCTGCTGCTCGCCGTCTCGGAGCGTTACGTCGTGAAACTTGACCTGCGGCGGGAAATTCCATCCCTCCATAACTTCAGGCAGGAAGTTCCAGGGACTTACGAAATAGTTATCACCCTTATGTGAATGTCCTTGAGTCATGATTTTCTCCTTTGTCACCTTCTGCATACATGCCGGACCCGCCGGGCCCGCGTGCACGCGAATAGCGAGCGAGACCAAGCAAATCAAACGATTTTAGAAGTCAGCCGGATTATATACACTGCCTAAGCAGAGGTCAACGAAGGGCTTCAGGCCGACGCCAAGTATTCGCCGGGGCAATCGGTACTCGTTGACAGGCCATTGGGCGCTGGCTAGACTCATCGGCGACTCGTCTGGGAGGACTTCGGCATACATGTCACCGGTATCGGGGGCTTGAATCAGCCGCATAAGGAAGCCATGAGTTCAGAAGATTTCAAGAAAGTAGCCAGGATTTCAGATATTGCCGAGGGTTCTATCGTGGCCGTCGATGTAGGTCGAGAGTTGGTGGTGATTTCCAAGCTGGATGGTCATATCTACGCTATTAGCGAGACATGCGGGCACTCGATCTGATCGCTGGCTTATGGCTTGATCGACGGCGATCAGATCGAGTGCCCGTGGCACCGCAGTCTCTTCTGCCTAAAGACGGGCGAAGTCACGCAGGGTCCCGCAACTGAGTCTGTGGCTCGTTACGCCGTGCGCGTTGAAGGCGACGATATTTATCTTGGGTCTGTGATTGCGTAGATCGATTAAAGGGCTCAATAGATGAATCACATACGTTCGCCTCTGCCCTCTCCTTCAAAGAGAGAGGGCCCGAGTTTTCTGCTACGCCAAACTTCTTTAAATAAATCCCCTATGAGTCCCACACCAGCTTCGTTATCTAAAGGGCTGCCGTTCACTCTATCCAAAACTATCGGCCGCGTTTGTCGCCCCAGAGGAGGATGTGCATGCGAGAGGAGAAGCGGAAGCCATGCTTGGTGCACAGGTCCGCGACCCATTGGCTGCCCTTTTCGATTACCTTTCGCGTCGTGCCTTGAGGCATCAGGATGACTCGCTGCTGCTGAATCTCGTAGAGGTCCACTAGAGTTAGAACTTCTTCCACATCCGCAGGCTGCGAAAGCACGAACTTGAAGTAGGCCTTTTCAGAAGTGGCGAATGCTGTAAGGGATCCAGTAACTTCTCGCTTGGCGGCATCGACACCGGAGTTACCCAGCTTAGGCGATACATTCCACTGCGACACTGCGTGGGCCATGTCCTTATTGGGAGCCAGCGTCCCGTTCGTCTCCACCTCTATGTAGAAGCCCCGCTCCTTAAGAGAGAGCGCCAGAGGGGCAAGAATGTCCTGCTGCATCATCGGCTCGCCGCCCGTTATGACCAGATGTGGGCAGTCGTAGCGCAATATCCGCTCTTCAATGTCTTCACTCGTTAAAGGGAGAATTTCGGTCTTGGGATCGAAGTTTCCCCAATCCCAGGTGTATTTGGTATCGCACCAGACGCAGGTCAGGTTACACAGCGCTAGGCGTAGAAATACGGTGGGCGTGCCGATGCTATGGCCCTCACCCTGCAACGAGTGAAAAATCTCTGGCTCGCCAGATGGCTGTCGGCTAAGTTTTAGATCTTTGGATACCAATTTTCGGTTGCCCCTTTTATTCGAGATATCCTCATGACTTCCTCATATGGGGGGTGCTAATTTAAACGCAATCGAGTAATGCCTTCCGCAGAGGTTACTCGAAGGTTTCTTCGAAACATATGCCGCTGAGATGTCTCTCGACAACTCCTCGCGGCGCACCAGGGGCGACCTTAAGCCCGCGAGGAGTTGACAGGTTTTTATATAATTGCCATTTTCTGGGCCGATTACCCGCTAAGTCTGTCCCAAGCGCACCAGCAGCGGGTCGGACACTCCGGCCTCTTCGAAACCCTTGGCTCGCAGAATACAGCTGTCGCATCCTCCGCAAGGAATCTCTCCGCCCTGGTAACAGCTCCACGTGTACTCCAACGGCGCTTCGATCCGCAGACCCATCTCGGCAATCTCGGCCTTGGACAGCTCTATGATGGGCGTCTCAACTCTTATCGGAATGTCGTACTCAGTCCACAGCTTGCTGCCGTACTCCAGGGCCTGGGTAATCTTCTCGTAGTACTCCGGCCTGCAGTCGGGGTAGCCGCTGTAGTCGACGGCATTGGGCGCCAGGTATATGTAGGCTTCTACATCGGAGACGCTGACGCCTTCCACCTCTATGGCG
>CAJWRP010000032.1 GCA_913046025.1 uncultured Chloroflexota bacterium | reverse complement strand
GCCATAGCCCGAAGACTACAAGTAGACCTATGGCTGTGGCAACTCCCCTACCCCCCGTCAATTTAAGGTAGGGCGACCAGTTATGACCTGCGATGGCGGCCAAACCGATCGCTACCTGAATGGCCAGGCTCTGATCCAGCCACTTGGCTAGCAACACAGGCAGAATGCCCTTGCCAACGCAGTCAAACGTGCCGATGAGAATTCCCGTTACCTTGCCAATTTGGAACAGTGCGTTGGATGCGCCCACGTTGCCGGAGCCATAGTTTCGGATATCGATGCCGAGCTTGTATCGAGCGACAAAGTAGGATGCGGGAATGCCTCCCCACAGGTATGCTGCCAAGATGAAGCCAATGCCGGTCAATGGTATGTGCCCGCCAAACCTGAGCTAATCATTGGCTAAGAATAGCTAAAGAGAGTGCCGATTGGAAGGATCCTGTGTAGCCGCCAATCCAACTTGGTTTTAGCTTATCGACTTTGGGAGGCCACACCTACATGCGCGCCTTGACTGCTCTTAGCGCCTCTATTGTGGAGAGTGGAGGACCTGCCATGCCAGGCTCTGGCTCATCGGGGTTGCCCGAGGCGTGGTAGTCGCTGCCGCCGCAAGGAATAAGGTCGAATTTTTCAGAGAGTTCCTTCAAGTAGCTGACCTGCTCAGGGGTGTAGTCACCGTAGTACACCTCCATACCAATCAGGCCAGCGGCCTTGAGGTCAGCCAGAATCTCTGTCAGGGATTCCACTCCGTCACGGTCTGACTTGGAGGCAGAGTATGTAGGATGGGCCATTACAGGCACCGCACCGTGGTCTAGCAGCAGCTTGATGGCGTCTTCTGGCGTGAGCTTCATCCGCTCGACGTATGCTGGCCCTTCCCGCCCGATATACTTGTCGAACGCGTCCTTGGGGTATTCAACATAGCCGGCTTCAACCAGCGCCGAAGCTATATGTGGACGACCAATCGATGCTTCGCCAGCTATCTCCTTCACTCTTTCCCAGGTGATGTCGATATTCATCTCTCTAAGCTTCTTTACCATGCCCTCTCCGCGGCCCTCACGGCTGTCACGGAAGGTTTGTAGCACCTTCTGGAGTTCCATGTCATTATGGTCCACAAAGTAGCCTAGAACGTGAATCTCGCCACCAGGGACATCGGTGCTGAGCTCAATACCTGGTATGACGGTTAGATCGGGGAAGGATTTAGCCACTTCAAAGGTCTCGGGCAGGCCGTTAGTTGTGTCGTGATCGCTGACTGAGATCACTTTCAATCCCCTCTCAACACATAGGCGTACAACCTCCGCTGGCGTCATGGTGCCGTCTGAGAAGGTTGTGTGTAGATGTAGGTCAGCTTGAATTTCTGGCATAGATTTTAGTTAAACTCCCTGTCGACTCGCGATATACTTGTGGCCTGACCTGTGGATTCGTCAATCTCGATCAGGACGCTGTTAAACCTGATGGGCCCTTTTGTGACTATTCGAAGGCGTTTTGGGGTCTGGTGAAGAAATCTGGTAAGTACGTCTTCAGGCTCTGCTCCTATGATCGAGTGTAGAGGTCCCACCATTCCTAGGTCGCTGACAAATGCCGTTCCATTGGGCAATATCTTGGTATCTGCAGTTGGCACGTGGGTGTGAGTTCCCACCAGAGCACTAACTCGTCCGTCCAGGTACCAACCCATGGCTTCTTTTTCGGAGGTTGCTTCGGCGTGCAGGTCCACAATGACCGTTTTGTGCTGGCTAGACATCTCTTCTAGTAAAGCATCCATCGCCCTAAATGGGCAGTCGAAATTCCCCACGAATACCCTTCCGATTAGATTAACGATTAGTACGTCCCCGAACTGTATGTACCCCCTGCCCGGCGTGTCCGGCGGGTAGTTGAGCGGACGGGCGATCTTTAGGTCGGAATCCAGGTGGGGAATGATCTCCTTCTGGTCCCAGATATGGTTACCGGACGTGATGCCGTCCACACCGCTGGCGAACAGTTCCTCAGCGGTTCGCAGGTTGAGACCGAAGCCCCCTGCGGCATTCTCACCGTTGGCGACAACCAGGTCCAGGCCTAACTCATCCCGCAGATCGGGGAGGATGGTCTTGACCGCCTTACGTCCCAGGCGACCAACGACGTCGCCAATCATTAGTATCCGCACGGGTGTGTCCTATTCATATTCCTGAGCCGGAAAGGTTGTGACCGGCACGCAGAAAGGCCGTCGAGAACTGCACCGCATGTCTCGACGGCCTTTCAAAATTCACTACAACTAACGGGCGTACTCGACAGACCTGCTCTCTCGAATAACCGTTACCTTGATCTGCCCTGGATATACCAGAGTTTCCTCGATCTTCTTGACCACATCTCGAGCCATCTTGGAAGCTGTGGCGTCGTCCACGGCCTGTGGCTGTACCATTATGCGTACCTCGCGCCCCGCTTGTATGGCAAAGCACTTTTCCACGCCGTCGAACGCACGTCCGACCTCTTCCAATGCCTCTAGCCGTTTGATGTAGTTCTCCACGGTGTCTTTGCGGGAACCCGGCCTTGCGGCGCTAATAGCGTCTGCGGCTGCCACAATAAAAGCCTCTGTGCTGCTCATGAAGTCGTTGTGGTGCTCACCAATGCACGTTACTATCGCCTTGGTGACGTTGTGTCGTTCGGCTATGTCAGCGCCGATCTCCGCATGGGGGCCTTCGACTTCGTGGGTTAGCGCCTTGCCTAGATCGTGCAACAAGCCACCGGCCTTGGCTATTTTGACATCGGCGCCAATTTCGGAGGCGATCATACCTGCCAGGTGGGCAACCTCTATGCTGTGTTGTAGCACGTTTTCGCCATAGCTGTACCGATATTTGAGGCGTCCAAGCAGTCGCACGATATCCGGATTAAGACCTCGGATACCTACGTCGAACACGGCAGTCTCGCCGCTCTTCCACACGCTGTCCTCGACCTCCTTCTCGGCCTTGGCCACCATCTCTTCGATTCGTGCAGGATGGATTCTTCCATCTGCTACCAGTGTGCTGACGGCTAGTCTCGCTACTTCCCTACGAATCGGGTCAAAGCAAGATAGCGTCACCGCTTCGGGGGTGTCGTCTATGATCAGGTCTACACCCGTATGCTTTTCTATTGCTCTTATGTTCCGTCCTTCACGGCCAATGAGACGACCTTTCATGTCGTCATTAGGAAGGGGCACCGATGTGGTAGTCACATCGGATACGACATCTGCAGCTAGTCGGTGTATTGCCAGGGCTAGGATACTTCGGGCCTTATCATTGGCCTCCGCCTTAGCATGTTCTTCGATATCACGGTACTGGACAGCAAGCTCATGCTTGATGTCCTCCTCCGCTCGTCGCATGATGAGTTCTTGGGCTTCAGACATGGGGAGATTAGCTACCTCCTCCAACTGCCGTAGCTCCTGTTGGCGAAGCTCTTCCAGCGATTCTTCTATCTCCTCTGCTTCCTTTTCCTTGGTTCCAAGAGTTCGTTCGCGGCGGTCCAGGTTAGAGGCACGTCGCTCCACGTTCTCTTCTCTATTGGAGACACGATTTTCCGTTCGCTGGAGTTCTGAGCGTCGATCCCGAAGCTCTGACTCTGCCTCGCCACGTACTTTAATGGCATCTTCTTTAGCTTCGATTACGATGGCGCGCCTCTGTTCGTTGGCGTCATCCAGAACCTGCTCTGCTTCCGACTTTGCTGCTGCGTAGCGCCTGCTGCTGGCCATTCGTTTGCCGACAATGGCGCCGATGGCCCCTAAAACTAGGCCGCTCAGGACGGCGAGTATCGCTATTATGAATTCCACGATTCTCACCCTCCTATTTAATTTTTCGTACCCTAGATAAACTAGGACATCCGATCATTTCATAGTATCGGCGACGCCAAACAGTGTCAAGGCAGGCGGCTACAACGAACTACCCTGTTTAGTCAATCACCTCGGCTACGATATTTTGTACTCTTGTGACATCAAGTCGAAGGATTGCGCCTCTCGCTTGACGGATAACGCTGTCATGGATACATTTGCCTTCGCGATCCATAGAGTTTGCATGAAACAATATCGGATTCTATTTGAAGATGCGAAGAGAGGGTCACCTATGACGAATAGATTGAAGGAGAAGCTGAAGGCCGGAGAGCCCGCGTTCGGAGTGTCAGTAATGTTCCCATCGCCTCAGATCGTGGAAATGGTGGGCAAGCTGGGTTTTGACTGGGTAATGATCGACTGCGAGCATGGATCTGTCTCGCCTGAGAGCATAGAGACCATGGCAATGGCTGCGGAACTAAACGGTATTACCCCTATAGCAAGGCCTTGGACTAACTCTGCGGAGGCTATTCTGAGGGTAATGGACCGTGGAGCAATGGGCGTGCAGGTGCCCCACGTTAACACGGCGGATGATGCCAAGAGAGCTGTGGAGGCTGTCAAATACTATCCCCAGGGCGAACGCGGTCTGGCAGCGGGCAGTAGGCCAGCCAATTACGGCTTCGGTCTGCCTATGTCGGAGTACGTAGTGCAGGCAAACGCCGACACGCTGGTGTGCGTACAACTGGAAGAGCAAGAAGCTTTGCGCAACATAGATGAGATTTTGAAAGTAGAAGGCGTGGACGTATTCTTCGTCGGCCCCTCAGACCTATCTCAGTCGATGGGCTACCCAGGCAAGTCTGGTGAGCCGGTAGTAAAGCAGGCAATGGACGATGCATTCGCCAAGATCGTCGCGGCGGATAAGGCTCCTGGATCAGCCGGCAATGCGCAGGCCACCAACGGTTACCTTAGTCAAGGCGTTCAGTACTTGTACACTCATCTGACCACGCTTCTGGGAAGCGCTAGCTCCGACTTCCTTGGTTCCGTAAAGAGGTAACAGTTGCCTGGGCCGGGGTATAATATCCTGGCGTCAAATTCAAGATGAATATCGGTTGCTCCCTGCCCTAGTCGCAGTTCAACTAATCGAACTGCCCTATGGCATCTGATCAACGAGAGGGAAGTAGGAATAACAGATGTCTGTTAGAGACGGAGATACCGTAAGCGTGCACTACGTTGGCACTCTTGATGACGGCACCCCTTTCGATTCATCTCGCGACCGGCAGGAACCACTTGAGTTTACCATCGGGCAGGACCAGATGATTCCAGGTTTCGAGAAGGCCGTGGTGGGCATGGGAATTGGCGATATCAAAACTGTGATCATTCCATCTGATGAGGCATACGGACCTAAGGATAGTGAGGCCGTTATGCTGGTGGAGCGGAGCAATCTTCCTCAAGATGTGGAGCTTGAAGTTGGCTTGCGCCTTCACGGGCAACGCGCCGACGGAAGCTCAGCGGTGTTCACCATAGTCGAAGTGGCTTCTTCTACGGTGACTTTGGATGGAAATCACCCGCTGGCCGGTCGAGACCTTACCTTTGTGATCGAACTGGTAGAAGTCATCGATTCCTAGTCAGTCGATGGAAGATTCATGCCCGCTCTGTACAGATGCGGCCTCCGATGCGGCCCTATTGGCCACTGCACGACGTTTGCTACGCCAGAACAATTCTTCAAAGTGACGGCTCGCAAGTGGCCCAAAAGGGTGTTGGACCGAAATCGGGGTCTGGAGTGGCGCTTCGATCCAGCCATCCGACTCTGAATTTTCTGTAGGCCCTGTAAAAGATGAAATAGGCCAAGGGGCGTACAGGGTTGAATAGCTGGTCGCTGGTGACGTGGCCTATGTAACCCAGCACGCCAGCTACGTAGATAGGGTTATGCCAGACCAGCACTGCCACCAGCTCCCATGAGTGGAATAGCACCATCATGTGCTTTCTATAGCCGTGGTAATCCAATCAGCCCAGCGCATGATCGCCGCCTATTAGGACTCCAGCCGTCTTCCATACGAATGCGCATATTGCGGTTGACAGGGCTGTAAGACAGATTGGTCCCACGTAACAAGTACCTTGAAAAGCCAATTAGGAATGCGAGGTTAACCCCTCTAACATATACCCTTTTTGCTTCTCTGATACGCGCAAAGTAAATGCTACTTTGGAATGTAACCAGGTAGGTTCAGGTTATCCAAGATTTTTGATATGGAGTAACTGCGATTTAGGGCATAGAAATGAATTCCCTGGACCCCTTTTTGCCATAAGTCCTGAACCTGCTCTGTGGCGTACTCTATCCCCGCCTCGCGCATGCTGTTGTCATCATTGGAGTACTGCTGAAGGATCGCTTCAAGCTTTGGCGGTATCTTGGCACCGCAAAGCTGGGTAAATCGTCGGATCTGTGCCGTGCTTAGCACCGGTAATACACCCGCAATGATCGGTACCTCTATGCCAGCCGCCTTGGCACGTTTGACGAAATCGTGGAAGTCGTCGTTTTCGTAGAAAAGCTGGGTAATCAGGAATTTCGCTCCGGCCTCCACCTTCCACTTGGTGTGTTCCATGTCTGTCACGAGGTCTGGCGACGACACGTGTCCCTCTGGGTAACAGGCGCCTGCAAGGCAGAAGTTGAACTTAGCGCTGATGTGTTTCATCAAGTCCGTGGCGTGAGCAAATCCACTCTCTGCTGCCACGAAGTCGGATTCGCCAACGGGGGCGTCTCCTCTGAGCGCAATTAGGTTCTCTATACTCGCGTCCTGCAGCCGACCCAGAACTCCGTCCAGCTGTTCCTGGCTTTGTCCGGCGCAAGTGATATGGGCCATCACCGTGCAATCAGTCTCCTGCTGCGCTTGGATGGCTATCTCCTCCGTGAAAGACCTGGTCGTCCCGCCCGCACCGTAGGTTACGGAGATAAAGTCGGGATTATAAGGCGCTAGCCTCTCCATAGCCCTGAATACGGCCGGTATGCCGTCGGCGGTGCGCGGAGGATAAAATTCGTAAGAAATAGTCCTGGTGGACTGCAAGATATCGATAATCGTCATTGTTGAGTAGATTAGTCCTGAGATTTGGATTATTGTATATGGGAGAAAGTATCGTTTACGTCGAAGCTCGCGTCGGCCAGTTGATGCCTGAAATAATGGTTTCCGCCAAGTTAGCTAGGCGGTCAGTCCTGAACTGGCGCAGGGTGGCCTGGTGTAGTTTGGGAATGCGTCGATAGGCCTTCAATTCACTGTATGAGGTTAAAGGAGTGTGTTTGGCGTGTCAAACTAATTGGGCTCTGGTTCGCTGGCCCTGTTATGGGCAGAAAACGAGACCGTGTGAGAGGGGGAATGCAGTTTCTTGCGTGGGGTAGTGCAAACCTGTCAGTGCGCAGCCTGGGAAGTTGTCGATGCTTCCTGCATCAAGCATGCTGCTGTTATAACCCATTTTCAGCGCGAAGGCCCTTACGAACATGAAGGTCACCCGACTTGAGACCTCTGGATTGATGCTGCTCATGAATGTGGATCCTAAGATCGGCTATCCAGTTCTTGAGAGTCTCAGCACTATCTTTTACATGCAGTACGAAGCGGCTCTAACCGCAGTTAAGACTGCCTAACCTGTTCCGATTGAGTGGACTGCGGCAATCGGTAGTCCACTGGCGAACAATGCTTCCGCTTTAGCTAAAAGGCTCTAACAGAGTCAGCCACCCATGTTCATGAAATCGCCCTTTTGCTGCATCATTCTTCGCATCTTCTTGCTGGATCGGCCGCCACCCATCAACTGACGCATCATTTTTTGTGCCTGCTTGAACTGGTTCAGGAGTTGATTAACATCCTGTGGTGTCGTGCCACTCCCTTTGGCGATGCGCTTTCTACGGCTTCCGCCAATAATATCTGGCTTGTGCCTCTCATCAGGCGTCATGGAGTGGATAATGGCCTCAGTCCTCGCCATATGGCTTTCGTCCAGCTGATCTGTAGGTAGCTTACCCTTCATAGCAGAGAAACCAGGAATCATTTCAATGACTTGGCTAATGGGCCCCATTTTCTTTAACTGCTGCAGCTGTCCAAGGAAGTCTTCCAAGTCGAATGTGGACTGTCGGATCTTCTTCTCTAAGTCTACCGCCTGGGATTCGTCAAAAGTTGTCTGTGCCTTCTCGATGAGGGTGAGCATGTCTCCCATGCCCAGTATTCGGGAGGCCAGCCTGTCCGGATAGAACAGTTCCAGGGCGTCTATGCCTTCGCCAGTTCCAATAAACTTGATGGGCACTCCGGTTACAGAAGTAATCGAAAGTGCTGCACCTCCCCTTGCATCGCCATCCATTTTAGACAGTATCAGACCAGTCAGACCTATCCGTTCGTGGAACTCCTGGGCCGCCTGCACCGCTTCCTGGCCCGTCATGGCATCGACGACAAGCAGAGTCTCGATGGGTGACACGGCCTTCTTGACCTCTTCAAGTTCGGTCATCAGTTCGTCATCTACCTGGAAACGTCCAGCGGTGTCTACAATGGCCCAAGCGGCATTTAATTCAGATGCGTGCTTCACGCCATTTCTGGCAACCTTGGCGGTGGCTTTGGACGTACTATCCTGATATACGGCGACGTCGACTTGCTTTCCCAGGGTTTGCAGTTGCTGAATGGCCGCGGGTCTATGCAGGTCTGCTGCTACGAGCACGGCGCCCTGTCCAGCCTGTTTCAGGTGCTTAGCTAATTTGGCCGAAGCGGTTGTCTTGCCGGCACCATTTAAACCAACCATAAGGATTACCGAAGGCTGCTTCGAATCGGCCTCTAATCTTTTAATTCCGCCACCCAAGATATTGACAAGCGCATCGTTCGTTATCTTGACGACCTGCTGGCCTGGGCTCAGGCTCTTTAGCACCTCTTCGCCGACTGCCCGTTCTCTGATTTTGGCTACGAAATCCCTGGCCACGCGGAAGTTGACGTCAGCCTCCAGCAGGGCCATCCTGACTTCCCGGAGAGCCTCATCTACGTCAGCCTCCGTCATCCGGCCCTTGTTGCCCAGTTTTCCAAAAACACTATTTAGCTTGTCAGATAGAGCGTCAAACATATGTGAATTGCAGCCTCCCTAATTCGATTGTAGACACAGGCGCAAAGAGGGTCAAGGCTGTAAGTTTAGTAGTTCTAGTTGCCTGGCCATGAAAATCAAAGAGCCACCAGCCTCTGCTAGAAGCCGATGACTCAGAACAATCGCACCTAATATTTAGCTCAGGTAGATGTTCTCTACCAGGTCGCTCATAGCCGAGGACATTAATCGGACCCCTGATATTGTTCGCGAGTACTCCATTCGAGTCGGGCCAACAACACCTACGGTTCCCATAGCCTGGCCTGGAACGCCGTACCGGCTGACGACGATGCTTAACGGCCAGAGCACGTCTCCGGTGTTCTCCTGGCCAATTATCACTCGGACAACGTCCCCATCAGGAGTCCCCTCAAGTATGGCTTCTACAAGGCTGCCATTCTCTATGCTCTCTACGATAGATCGTGTCATTTCATTTTCAACAAACTCGGGCTGCCCCAGTAGGTTGCGCAGCCCATTAACGTAATGGTCTCTGTAAAATGCCTTGTCTTCTTCTTTAAGCACTGACATGGTGGCGCTAACCAACTCCTCTTCAAGAGGAGATAGGGACATAAGCTGGGGTTCGATCTCCCGGCGGCTCAGCCCCATTAAATTGCTACGAAGCCTGTTTGCCGTGCCTTCGACTTCACCGAGCTCTATGGGGGTGTCAAGGCGGATCAGCTGTCGTCGGAGATGGGTCTGCTCCAGTACCACGATAAGCATAATAACCAGGTCTTGCATATACACGACATCCAGGTGCCGGACTCGTGATTCTTTCGCTTTGGGGAAAGTAGCCACTGCCAAGTTGCCGACCAGTTGGGACAGTACAGCCGCGGATATATTGGCCCACTCATCCACATCGCGCTGTATCTCACTTAGCTGGTGCTTGACGGACTGACGTACCGAGTGTGGAATGGGAGCGGGCTCTTCAAGCAGCAACGCCTCTACATAATGTCGATATGCCTTGTCCAGCGGCACGCTGCCTGCGGAGGTGTGTGGGTGGCTTATGTAGCCCGCCTCTTTGAGTGCGCCCACGTCGTTTCGAATTGTTGCGGAACTGACGGACAAACCAGAACTACGAGCTATAGCCTCCGATGATATCGGTGCTGCAGTTCGAGTGTAATCTTCGACGATTACCTTTAGTATGGCAGTTTGTCTATCAGTCAGCATGAAATATCTGCCAGTACCTGTGCCTTTTTGATGAGTTTTCACACATTGTACGGTCGTCTCGCAATACAAACAAGTACGGAGCAAACGGTTGGCGAGTAACTTAGGTATCCTGAGCCTATAACAGCCCTTAATAAGCTGCTAATCGGTACTCTAGCATCAAATGAGCCGCCATGTATATTGTAGGCTGAAATCACCAGTTGTTATAATTAGGTACGCCAATGAAAATTAGGGATATGACTAATGGATATTACATGGCTAGGCCATTCGGCGGTGCGCATCAGGGGCTCACAATTAGTGATCGTTACAGACCCTTACGATAGTAGTATTGGTTTCGAAATGCCAAAAGTGAAGGCTGATATTGTTTCTGTGAGTCACGACCACCCTCATCACTCACACGTTGAGGCCGTACAAGACAGCCCAAGGGTTCTTTCAGGCCCTGGTGAGTACGAGATAGGGAACTTCTACATCAGTGGCATGGGTACGCCTAGATATCCTAAACCTGCGGTTAAGGAACCGGAAACCGATGATGAGGGCAACGAACAAGAAGCCACAAATTGGAAACGCCAGATAAACACTGTCTATACATTCAGGAGCGAAGGTCTGACAGTTTGCCATATGGGCGCTATCGGGCAGACATTGTCGGCAAGGCAGGCGGAAGATCTTAACCAGGCTGACGTGTTGATTATCCCTGTAGGCGGCAATTCAACGATAGACATAGGCAAGGCGGCGCAGCTCGTAAGCACCATAGGGCCACGGATCGTGGTGCCGGTGCATTATCGCATTAATGGTATCGACGAGGAAGAGGAGCCAGTGGAGCGATTTCTAGGCGAGGTTGGCGCCGTAGATGTAACCCCGCAGACTCGGTTAAACGTTTCGGCAACTAACCTTCCTAGGGATATGACAGTGGCCGTTTTGCAGATGAGTTCCTAACTAACAGTCTATCTAAGAAGGACATAAACAAAAGACCCTGCTTTTAATGAGTAGGGTCTTTTGTTTTGGCGTTACTTCCGATAACTCTGAGGTCTTTCTACCTGCTTAAACGCCGTTAGGGCGCGCGTCGCCTAGCAGAACGCTGCTTCAGAGCTAGGCCGACCACGACTGCCACAGCTACTGCCACAGCTACTGCCCCAAGCACTAGTCCGACTAATACGAGGTTGCCCGTCTTCTCCCCACCGGCACTATCGACAATTTGGTCCTCCTTAACGAGAAGCTCGGCTGTCGAAGGCGTCGCTGTTGCCAGCAACACTATTGGAGTATTGGTCGGCGGAACGCTAGTAGGAGTCAAGGGCACGTCAGTAGGCGTGGCTGTGACTATTCTTGGCGTCGCCGCTGCAGTAGGCGGAACCTGCGCTGCAGTAGGCGGAACCGGCGTGGCGGCAGGCGGAACCGGTGTGGCAGCAGGCGGAACCGGCGT
>CAJWRP010000031.1 GCA_913046025.1 uncultured Chloroflexota bacterium | reverse complement strand
TTATAAGTCAAACAAATATCGTTAGTGAACTGGTATCCGCCAACTGGAATTACTGTGGAGTAGGATATCGTTCCGCTCTTGTAGACGATAATGTCGGTGGTGCCTCCGCCCATGTCGATTACCGCTGTGCCCTTGGCCCTCTCCATGGGAGTCAACACCGACTCGCTGCTGGCCATGGAGCCTAGGACCACGCCGTCTACTTTGATGCCAGCACTTTCGACTGCGCGTATCAGCCTATCAACGGCCATGGACGAGCCTGTCACAACGTGGGTTTCTACTTCCAGACGGTTGGAGTGCATGCCCATTGGGTCTCTGATGCCCTTTTCACCGTCCAGGGTGAAGCTTATGGGCAGGGCGTGCAGGACCTTGCGGCCTATGTGTTTGCTGGCGCTGGCCACCATCTCCGGCACTTTCTTGATGTCTTCGTCTGTGATGACTCCGTGAGAGCCAACCCAGTCCAGTATTTCTCTGCGGTTCTCGAAAGATATGTGGCCGCCGGTTATTCCGACGTACGCAGACTTAATCTGGATCCCTGCCTGTCGCTGTGCTACATCTATGGATTCACGTATGGCTCGCTGGGTCTCCAGAACGTCTTCTATATTGCCTTTGACTAGTCCAGTACACGGCACTACGCTGTGTCCAAGGGCCTCCATGCTACCAGCGTCGGTTACGCTGGCTATCAGCGTAAATATCTTCGTGGTACCAACGTCTATGGCAGTGATAATTCTGGACGATTGCATCATCACGGTCGCTCCATCATCTGGGTTCTAAAAATATCTAAATCCGTTCGGCCACTCGTAGCCGAGCGCTACGACTACGAGGATTAGCCTTGATTTCCTCTTCCTTAGGCTTGATGACCCTTCGGCTCACCAGCCGCACCGATGCTATGTGGTCGCACACGCACTGTGGTTTTTCCGGTGGGCAGATACAGTCTCTGGATTCCCTCCGCAAAGTGTTCTTCACTAGCCGGTCCTCCAGCGAGTGGTAACTTATTACCACCAGCCTTCCGCCCTGCTGAAGAAGCTCTATAGCCTGTTCCAGGCCAGCTTCAACGTTTTCAAGCTCGCTGTTCACCACCATGCGAATTGCCTGAAACGTCCTTGTGGCCGGGTGTATTTGCCCTCTTGGACGTCCCACCGATCTTGCTACTACCTCGGCTAGCTGTGTCGTGGTCCGAAGCGGGCGCGCGCCTAATATTGCCTTTGCAATGCGCCTTGAGCCTCGCTCCTCACCGTACTTATATATTGCGTTCGCTAGCTCTTGCTCCGAGTATTCGTTAACAACGTCCGCTGCAGTGATCGTCTGGCCCTCGTCGAATCGCATATCCAGCGGTGCATCGTGCCGAAAGCTGAAGCCCCTTCGTCCTTCGTTGAGCTGTAGCGATGATAGGCCTAGGTCCATCATCACTCCGCTGGCATTTGTCTCGCCTCGTTCGCAGGCGGCGGTGGTCATGTCCGCGTAGTTTCCGTGAACCAGTTCTACAAACTGCCGGAAGTCTTTCAGACGTTCTGTAGCTGCCCCCAAGGCATCTGAATCAAGGTCGAAACCTATCACCCGGGGCGGAGGCGACACCTCTTGCAGTATGGCCAACGAGTGTCCGCCCTCTCCCGTGGTGCAGTCTACGTACAGTTCACCCGACCTTATCTGTAGGGCGAGCAGCACCTCCTCCACCATCACTGGCGTGTGATGTACATCCACCGCGAATTACCAGCGGGCCGAAATTGCAGCCTGTCATGCCGCCGGGCCCTTCAGCCTTTTGCAATCTGCCTCGGTGTTGGGCCTTGAGGAACGAGCCGTGGTAAAATGCGCTCCGTGCAAGGCGTAATCCAGCACACCATTGAGTCTGAGTTTCACAGAGAATTCAGCACTCCCGCAAGGGTATTTTGGGCATCTCTTTGGAGCAAAATTAAACGGATGAAATTTATGTTATGGACGTAGTGATCAAATATGACTGATGACAGATTTAGGTTAGGAATTCTTACAATCAGCGACACCGGTTCCAAGGGTGAAAGAAAAGACACCAGCGGTGATGCCATAAGTGAAATAATGGCGCATGAGGGGTTTGTGGAAGTCGCTCGTGAAATTGTGCCAGATGAGCAGGACATTATTTCAGCAAAACTCAAGGACTGGTGTGACAGTGGAACGATGGATGTCGTTTTGACCACCGGGGGCACTGGCCTTGGTCCAAGAGATGTCACCCCAGAGTCGACTCGCGTTGTTCTGGACATAGAGGTGCCGGGTATCGCTGAGGCCATGCGCATTCAAACTCTGAAGAACACGCCTCTGGCCATGCTCAGCCGTTCTATGTCGGGCGTGCGCTCTGGCTGCTTAATAGTCAACTTGCCGGGCAGCGAGAAGGCTGTGCGGGAGACCCTAGTCGTTGCAGTGGAAGCTATTCCTCACGGTCTGCAGATGCTAAAGGGCTGGCGGATGCACTAGTGGCTGATTCCCCCGTTATCCGCTTCCATGTTCTTACCCTGTTTCCAGGTATGTTTTCGGGACCTACCTCCGAGAGCATAATTGCCCGGGCACAGGATAAAGGCCTCGTGGAGATCACTCTCCACGACATCCGCGAGCACGCTCACGACAGTCATCACTCCATTGACGACTACCCCTTCGGCGGCGGCTACGGCATGTTGATGAAGCCGGAGCCAGTGTTTGAAGCAATGGAAAGCCTAAGAGTGGAAACCGTGTTGCAGGAAGACATTCCGATTATCCTGCTCACACCTCAGGGTAGGCCTCTCACTCAGGCCGTGGTTGAAGAGCTGGGACAGAGGTCTGAATTCGTGCTCATATGCGGTCGCTATGAGGGCGTGGACGAGCGCATACGGCAATACCTGGCCACAGATGAGATTAGCCTGGGGGACTTCGTGCTCAGCGGCGGCGAACTGGCGGCCATGGCATTAATAGATGCCGTGACAAGACTGGTGCCCGGTGTGCTGGGCTCTATTGAGTCTGCTATGGACGACTCATTTACCACAGGCCTGCTGCAGTACCCCCAGTACACTCGGCCCTCCGAGTTCCGAGAATGGGGCGTCCCGGATGTGCTGCTGTCAGGCAATCACGCGGAGATCGCACGCTGGCGTCGTCAGGAGAGCCTGCGGCGTACAAAGGAGCGTCGCCCTGACCTGCTGGATAGCGCTTCGTTGACCGATGAGGACAGAGAACACCTCGATAGCATATAATGGCGGCCACCGCTAGAAACAGGCGTTTCTGGAGTTTTGTTTAGACAGATATATTGTCGGTTCTGGTTTGGCTTATGTGGTTTCACCTGGCATGCCCTTCGACACTCTCAAAGCGAACGGGACTAAGTTATGTATGCTCAATGTACGTTGGTGGTGAGCTTGTCGAACCATGAGCCCACCGATGACTTGGCCTTTAAATAAAGCCGCCATCGCTTGCGTAGTGCGAAAGTAGACCTTTGCAAGACATCACGTCGTGTGCGGTAGATAAATAAAATAAAAAATGAAAATTACTGATATTAAAATTGAAGTCGTTAGTCGGGAGATACCTGACACCGGTCTGGATTCCGATATGGGCCGATTTGCAGGTGTTACTGAGCAAGGTGTGCTTCGGGTATTCACTGATGAGGGCGTCGAAGGCAACTGCTTTGTTGGCGAGTTTCGGCACGGTGGAGGAAGGGACTTCGATCATATATTGAAGACTCTGAAACCGCAGCTAGTTGGTCGAGACCCCGCAGACCGCGAGTGGTTGTGGGACATGCTGGGCATATTGGACCGGCGTCGTGGGCTGTCGATGTCGGCCTATGCTGCCATGGACGTGGCGATGTGGGACATCTCTGGCAAGCAGGCTGGCGTGCCCATCTACAAGCTCTTGGGTGCCCAGCGCATGGAAATCGAGCCCTACGCCACATACCCGCCACGCCACGAGTCGCCGGAGGGCTATCTTCGAGAGGCCGAAGAGATAGCCCTCCAGGGGTTTCGAGCTTACAAGATACATCCCGGCGTAATGAGTACTAGGGATGTGCAGGAAATGATCGCCGGTGTCCGCGATACCGTTGGTGACGAAATGACGCTGATGCTGGATCCTAATAACGGCTATGGCTTTCGGAAAGCGTTGGAGATAGGCCGGGCCCTGGATGACAGTGGTTTCTTCTGGTACGAGGACCCTGTTCCATGGCACGACTACGACGCTATCGGTGAGCTGAGCACCTGCTTGGACACGCCACTTTGCATGAGCGATGCTGCGCCCAATCAGTTCTACAACGGAGCGCACATGATCAGGCTGCAGGCTTCCAGGCTGATCCGTGGCACTGCGAGAAAGTTAGGCATCACCGGTCTCAAAAAGCTATGCTCATTGGCCGAGGGGTTCGGCACGAACTGCGAGATAGGCACAGCCGGTAACTCTTGCCTTAACGCTGCCAATTTGCACGTCATATTTTCGGTTGCCAACTGTGACTATTTCGAGCACTGGATGCCCATGGCGGCACACCAGTTTGGCTTCATAGATGACTTTGCACGAAATGCAAAAGGAGTAATCGAGGCACCCACGCTGCCCGGAATCGGCTACGAAATTGACTGGGAATGGATAAGAGCGAATACTGTGGCAGTACTGGAGTAGCTGGAATGGAATGAAGATATGACACAGAACCTCACAGAGCATTCCAACAAGATACGCTGGGTATACGATTCAGAGAACAATTCGGAGCTAACCCAGCGCTATGAAGAGTGGGCAAGCGATTACGATCGGGACATCGTTGCCAAATATGGCTACGTAGGGCCGCGGGTAACAACCCAACAGTTTGAGCTATACGTTCCTAAGGCGGGCAAAATATTGGATGCCGGCGCTGGCACAGGTCTGGTTGGCCAGGAGCTTTACAGGCTGGGGTACCATGACATCGAGGGGATGGATATGTCGCCTGCGATGCTGGACGAGGCCCGCCGTAAAAACGTATATGGCAAACTGCACCAGATGGTCATGGGCAAGCCACTGGACTACCCGACCAATAATTTCGACGCAACTATCTGCGTCGGCGTATTGACCGTGGGACACGCCGGTGCGGATGCTCTGGAAGAGTTCGTGCGGGTGACCAGGCCCGGTGGTAAGGTCGTGTTCATGCTTCGGCAAGACGTGTACATGGAACGCGGTTTCAGGGAGAAGCAGGACGACCTGGAGTTCTCCGAATTGTGGCAGCAGGTTAGCGTGACGAAGAGGTTTAAAGCCCTTCCCATCGGCGAACCGGACATGTACCACAAGGTATGGATCTATATGGTAAAGTAGGTGTCGCCGTAGCCAAAATCGCCCCTTGAAGAGGCACTGGTGACAACCGATTCTACACAGACCACAGACCACGATTCCACAAAGCTCAGGTTCGACTGGCGGGACTTGCCTGCCGCAACCGCCCACCTGCCCGGCACTGGCGGCCGGATTCGCTCCGAGATCGACGACTTCGTAGTCGCTGAAATCCCCAGTTACCTGCCGTCAGGCGCAGGGGACCATGTTTACGTCAACGTAGAGAAGCGTGCCCTTGCGACCATGGACCTTGTGAGGCACCTCCAACGGCAAGGCGTTCCCGAGCGGGACGTTGGATTCGCTGGTCAGAAAGACAAGTATGCCGTCACGCGCCAGTGGTTAAGCGTGCACGAGGAATACGCCTCCCAATTGGAGACACTGGCAGGCATGGACGGTGTGAAGGTACTGGAGACTTCTCGGCACCGCAACAAGCTGGGCCTGGGACATCTACGCGGTAACTCTTTTGAGCTGAGAGTCCGTGACCCTGTTGCAGACTGGCAACCCAGGGCAGATGCTGTTATTGCGCATCTGCAAGCGGTTGGCCTTCCAAACTACTTCGGACCGCAGAGGTTCGGCCATTTCGACACTAACGCATCCGACGCCGTGCGCATAATACGCGGGGAAAAGGTGCCAGGTGGTCGGCGCATGCACAAGTTCTACCAGTCTGCGCTGCAGTCGCACATCTTCAACACGCTGCTCAAGTTACGCATGGAAGGCGGCACTTACGAGAGTATAATCTCAGGAGACATGGCGCAGAAACATAAGACTGGCGGCATGTTCATAGTCGATGACCCCGATGCGGAATCCACCCGGGCGCAAGCCTTGGAGATCAGTGCCGTGCTTCCCATGTTTGGCAAGAAGGTTAAGCTAAGTAAGGGAGAAGCTGGTGAGATTGAGGCTGGCGTTCTATTAAAACTGGACCTAGAGTGGAAAGACTTTCGTGCAGCGCATGGTGCTAGACGGGCCAGCCGTGCAAAGCTGGACGGCGTAGGCCTGAAGCCAACCGATGATGGCTACTTAGTCTCCTTTACGCTGCCCAAAGGTTCCTTCGCCACCTGCCTCATGCGTGAGCTGATGAAGGACGAAGACGGAGCGCTCGCAGGCGACGATGGCTAGGAGTGAAGCTAGGCGCACCCTTCTACAGACTTAGGGGGAACGATTTCCTTTGAATATCAGAACGAGTATTCAATCATCAGATCTATGAACCAAATTAGGTTGACTGGAGATACATAAAAATGCATGTGGGCACGCAGTTACAGGCACGTAGCGACGATGATTACAGGGTTTTTGCCCAACTAGGACTGGAGCACATTTGCGGATATCCTCCTGGACCCGCCAAGGACTGGACAATCCAAGTACTCAGGGAATATAGGGAGCACGTGGAGTCTTTTGGCCTAACGCTGGACTTCGTTCCGCTGCCATTGGGTTCCGATGAGATATCCAAGGCCGCTAACCCCAATATCATGCTTGGCAAGGGTCCTGAACGTGATCGGGAGATCGAGGGCATCTGCAACATTATCCGAGGTTGCGCCGAGGCGGGCATACCGGCGGTTAAGTACAACATGACCCTGCTGGGCGTCGTAACCACGAACCATGTGGACTGGCGTGGTGGCTCCAAGACTCGGTACTTCAACTTCGATGAGACTCCTCAGGAGCCAGCCCAGACCATTGCCGGTCCAACGGACGCCGATGCCATGTGGGAGAGGTTGGATTACTTTTTGGAGCGCGTAGTTCCCGTGGCGGAGGAGAACCGTATTCGAATGGCGCTGCACCCTCACGACCCAGGCATGCCTCGTCCAAGCGGGTTTCGAGGCGTGGACAGGGTTTTGGGCAGCGTGGAGGGCATAAAGAAATACGTCTCTATGCGCGAGAGTCCATACCATGGCCTGAACTTCTGCCAGGGCACGGTGTCCGAGATGCTGGAGAGGCCGGGTGAGGAAATCTACGACGTCATACGGTACTTCGGCGAGCGCAAGAAGATATTCAATGTGCACTTCCGCAACATAATAGGCGGCTTCCTGAACTTCACCGAGACTTACATCGACGACGGCGATGTGGACATGCACAAGGCGGTGCAGGTGTACAAAGAGGTGGACTACCCGTACATGCTGATGCCGGACCACGTGCCGACAATGGCAGGCGAGAACTCCAAGCTGGTGGGATTCGCATACACCTATGGCTACATCCGCGCGCTTATAGACGGCGTAAGTTAGTAATAGTATTCATTTCGGACATCCCTGTGTAGTGAGCGATACTGTACACCATTTGAGAAGTGGGCACTAAATGAAAGGTAGCCAGAGGCCTGAATGGGATGGGGGAGACGCGGAGTTCTACTTAGAAGAGGCGGTCAAGTCCGGCACCCGGAGCTGCAAGTTGTACCGGGCGACATGCGTTCCTTCGTATAGCATTGTTAGTTTAGTCTCGTCATGATTCCATATCGAGCGTTCACGCACCTACTTACCCCGGATGATCAGATGCAGGAGCTGCAACTAGTCCGGGAACACCTTGTCGATGGCGGTAAGCTGGTTATCAACAATAGTGACCCTCGACTGGAAACCATTGTTCGGGAGATGGCGTATCCTGAGCCGCCTCTGCAAAAAATGGCGGACGTTGTTCGGCGGGATAATGGCAATCGTGTCGTCCAGAAAGTACACGCCGTTGGTTTACCGCCATACCTATCGTTACGAGATGCAGTACTTGCTGAGATTATGCGGATTCGACGTCGAAGCTCTGTATGGCGACTTCCAACGCGGGCCTTTTCGATATGGCGGATAGCAGGTCTGGGTTGCGCGAAAAAAGTGAGTGCTAACGAGCCTGCGTTTTCTCCTTATAACTAACAGACCCATTTATATGGAAGTAGACTGGCTTACAGCATGGCGTCGTTCAATTCCACGCCGAAGCCGGGTGCGTCCGTCGGTGAGATGTAGCCGCCCACAGGCGCAGGTTCGTTAAGCCAGAGGATGTCTCGCTCCTCGCGAATGTGGTCCGAATGGAACTCCGCTAGGTCGGCGCAATCGGTTGCAGTCAGCAGGTGCAGACCCCATACCTCACCGCCTCTATGTGGTGATACAGGGATTCCCAGCTCGTTGGCCATCTTCACAATTCGCAACCCTGCAGTGATGCCGCCGCACCATGTGATGTCCGGCTGCCACAGGTCCAGGGCACCTGCGTTGGCGATGTCGCCAAAACCGACGTGTGTGAATTCGTGCTCGCCGCCCGCAATCAGCGTATCGTTTACCTGGCCGCGTAGGGCCGCCTGGCCCCCAAGGTCATCGGGCGTTAGCACATCCTCGAACCAGTATAGATTGTGTTTCGCCAGGCGCTTGTTCATCTCGAGAGTAACTTCAGCGTCCCACGACATGTACACGTCGACTGCAATCATGGCGTCTGGGCCGAAGAACTCTCGAGCTTTTGTTGCATGTGCGTCTGCCGAGTCGTAGTCTGAGTCCTTCCCCGTCCAGCGGTGGCCAAATTTATGAGCCGTATAGCCTAGATCGGCGTAAAGTAGGCTATCTTGGCCCGTCGCGTAGGCCCTGTGACGCTCTCGTCGGGTACCGCCAAGCACTTCGTATACGGGCTTGCTCTCTGCCTTGCCCAGCAGGTCGTAAATGGCTAAATCGACTCCGCTAAGGGCCATGATAGCCAGCCCTTTTCGACCATATGGCATTGAAGCGTCATAAAGTTGGTCCCAGATGGCCGTCACATCGTCAACCCCGTTGACATCTTGTCCAATAAGCAGCTCTCGGAAGTGGCCGTTGATGATTTCGACACCTGCCACGCCGCCGCCGCCGTAGCCAAGACCAGCCACGCCCTTGTCTGTCTCCACACGCACGACAATTTGCCAAAACTGTGTTCGCCACGACGGAACGACATGCTGGTACTTTGGGTAGACTGCCTGGACATTCGTGATCTTCATAAATGGCCTCTTCGAAAGATGGTTCGCCCTATGCTACACGTCGGCAGATTCTCGGACAATGCAAGAGGCCGTGGCATGACCGTGTATGATATTATCAGTAGGCCTACACCGGCATTGATGGATCTTTGGACTCCTATATTTTCATCGAAGAAAGTTTTGCCTATGGCGCACGCAAATATTCTGACTGAGGTCCGTGGCAGAGTCGGTATTATTACCCTGAATCACCCTGATCGTCTGAACCCAATGTCCAATGAAATGCAGAGGGAAAAGATCGATCAGGTCTGCGCATGGAATGATGACGAATCCGTCGGAGCTATCGTTATTACCGGTGCCGGGCGTGGTTTCTGCTCCGGTGCAGACATAGCGAAATTTGAGGCGACTGTCCACAATGGGCTAAGCAAGGTGCCGATACTGTCCGCCGACGTCGAATGGATTGAACTTGTGCGGGACTCCAAACCCATGGTGTGTGCGATAAATGGCGTTGCAGTGGGGCTGGGTGTGACCTTCACGCTGCCCTGCGATATACGGGTGGCATCATCAGAAGCGCGATTCTCGTTTAGGTTTGCGGCTATCGGCCTCACACCGGAATACGGCAGCACCCACTACCTGCCCCATCTGATCGGAATGGGGAAAGCGATGGAGTTCATGCTCAGCGCCCGTTTCGTAGAGGCGCAGGAGGCTTTGGACGCTGGTCTCGTTAACTACGTCTATCCTCCTGAAGACATGCTGGACAAGGCCGTCGAGTTGGCGCAGCAGATGGCCGAGAACCCGGACTGGCAGCTTCGCAAGACAAAGAGGCTAATGCACGAGAACTACATGGAGCGAGACCTTTCGCTGGTGGTTAGGCACGAGCGCGAAACTTTTCGGGAGGCCCAGGGTACCGAGGCGCACAAAGAGGCGCTGCTGTCCTTCAGGGAGCGCAGGAAGCCGAATTTTCATACAGACGAGGCTGCGGAATGACAGGTCCAGTAATTGGTGTTGTAAGTGAATACGAGCCATCGCAGCTGGCCCTGGAGGCCGTGAACAGGGCTGGAGGTCAGCCGTGGGTCGTTTCGTCTCTCAATTGCGATATTTCGAAGGCTCTCGGAAAAGTAGGGGCGCTGTTTTATCCGCATAGCCAGGAAGTGACGCCAGAAGATCTGACAGAGTCGTCGATTTTGGCCTCGGAAGTGGGCCTGATGCGTGCTGCTCTGGACGCCGATATGCCCGTTTATGCCATTGGACGAGGCTTTCAAGTACTCAATGTCGCACTAGGCGGTTCCGTTGCCGAGGTGGCCGAAGATCACCATTCCGATAACGATGACGGCGAAGAGCGTTCGAAATACCATCACATCTACATATCGCCAGGAAGCAAGCTCGCCGCTGTTGTGGGCTCCGGAGGTTTCGTGCGTGCCAACAGCCGGCACCGGTACGGTGCGCGAGAAGCCCAGAAGTCCGGTCTGCTTCTGGCTTCGGCGTATGGCAGAGACGATGGCGTCATCGAAGCGCTGGAAAGTCCCCGCCACCGATGGGTTATTGGCGTTCAGTTTCGACCTGAGCTCAGGCTGGAAATACCTCCTCATTTTGACAGGCTGATGCAGTCGCTGGTCGAGAGGGCGGCGGAGCGTCTGCACGCCACTAAAGCGCCGTAAATAGGGTATTTCCCCCCCTGGCAAAGAATGGTCTAATCTGCTAAGATTCAAACGTAGGACGAATGTTCCTAAAGAGTTCGGATTCTTTGAAACGGATGTTGAAAACTTCAGTTAAAAAGCCCATCCTCGATATCCACGACGCAACCACCTCAGAAAATCCCGAGGGGGAGCATTTCGCTCCCCATTAATGCCAGCTAATTCCCCTCGTAAATATGGTTTTGCCCTAATACACCACTACACCACGAGTTTTCCCGGGAGATTTGTATATGGTGACCACAAAGACAGAATTCGGATTTATCAAGCCCACTAATATCGAAGAAGAGATGCGCACGTCGTATCTCGACTATGCGATGAGCGTGATAGTTTCGAGGGCGCTTCCAGACGTTCGGGACGGACTTAAGCCTGTGCAGAGGCGAATACTATACGCCATGGACGGTCTGGGCATGCGTCCCAACACGGCTTATAAGAAAAGTGCCCGACTGGTAGGAGAGGTACTCGGCAAGTATCACCCCCATGGCGATGGGTCAGTCTACGACGCCATGGTACGAATGGCGCAGGACTTCAGCATGCGGCAGCCGCTGGTGGATGGGCAGGGTAACTTCGGCAGCGTGGACAACGATCCTCCTGCAGCC
>CAJWRP010000030.1 GCA_913046025.1 uncultured Chloroflexota bacterium | reverse complement strand
CCAATGTCTACCTGATCGTCGGGCAAGACAAGGCTGTCTTCATCGACACGGCTTACGGCGAAGACAACGAAATCGAAGCACACCTCGCACTGTGGGAGGCGAAGGGCAAGCCGAAGATCGAGGCCATCATCTGCACTCACAGGCACGGCGATCACATCGGTGGCGCAGGCCGCATAGCAGAGGTGACAGGCGGGCAGATCGCCTGCGCAGCCGACGAGCGGGACGCCGTTAATGCAGACCTGAAGAGCGGCAAAGTAGGCAGGGTGCTGAACACCGGCGACAGCATCGACCTGGGCGGCGCAACGCTGGAGTTCATGCACACGCCAGGACACACCATGGGCAGCCTATGCATCATTCATCGCGAGAACGGCGTACTATTCAGCGGCGACATGATTTTGGGGACCGGCACCACAGTGGTCAGCCCGGAACACGGCGACATGACCGCTTACATAGAGTCCATGCGACGGCTGCTTACAGTAGAAGGCCTGACCATGATTGCGCCGGGTCACGGACCCATGATCCACACACCATACGAAAAATTCCAGGAACTAATCGATCACCGCCTCCAACGAGAAAAGCAGATCCTCGATCTGGTAGCCGACGGCACAGGAACCGTCGAAGCGCTTCTCCTGGCCATATACGTGGGCGGCATTCATCCAGAGCTTCACAACACGGCGAAGAACCAGATTCTATCCCACCTGGCCAAGCTCCAGCGAGAAGGCAAGGTAAAGCAAAACGGCGACGCCTATGCCACAGCATGACGAGAAGGTGCTGGACGGTGAGTCGAGGTTAGTGGAGACGCTCATATTTGACTTCGACTACACCCTAGCTGACTCATCCACCGGTATTATCGAGTCTGCCAACTACGCGCTGTCGAAGCTCGACCTGCCTCCTGCCACCGACGAAGCCATCCGCAGAACGATAGGCCTGCAGCTAACGGAAACGCTGAAGGTGCTGGTCGGCGACGAGTATGCACACCTTGGAAAGGCCTTTCAGGACTATTTCGTAGAACGCGCTGACGAGGTGATGTCCGAGTCCACGTTCCTGTTCGATTTCGTGCCAGAAACTATTCGCGAACTGGCAGGTCGAGGTCTGAATCTGGGCATCGTCTCCTCCAAGTACAGACGCCGAATCGAGAGCGTGCTGGAAAGAGAAGGCCTGCTTGGCAGCTTCAGTCTCATAGTTGGCGGCGAGGATGTGACAGTCTTCAAGCCAGACCCGTCGGGACTAATTTCGGCAACAGAGCAGCTCTCCAGCTCAAAAGCCAACGTGCTATATGTGGGGGACAGTCTTACCGATGCCGAGACTGCAAAGAGGGCTTCTGTACCCTTTGTCGCCGTCCTATCCGGCGTCACAGAACGGCATGAATTTGCCTCTCATCCAGTCCAACACGTGCTGGGCAACATTTCCGAGCTGCCGGTAATTCTTCCTGGCGTGGTATAGTTAGTCACGCCCAAACTGACCCGGTAATCAACAGAATGCTTGTCGCGGCGCGTCCGCTGCCCGGGTTCATATTAAGTATTTCAAAGCAGCTAATAACAGGATGTAAAATGACTTTCGATAACATCGAACTCTTTCCCACAACCACAGGTGTGAACGACGATGACCACCTGACCATCGGCGGCTGCGACGTCATGCAGCTTGCGAAAGAGTACGGCACGCCTCTCTATATATATGACGATGTAACCCTGCGCGGAATGTGCCGCGAGTTCATATCCGAGTTCAGCAGTCGCTATCCGGGTGCTCGCGTTGCTTATGCGTCCAAGGCCTTCGTGAATCCCGCCATCGCCCGAGTCGTCGCCGAAGAGGGCATGAGCCTGGACATAGTGTCAGGCGGCGAACTGGCAGTGGCCAAGGTTGCGAACTTTCCAGCAGACCGAATCTACTTCCACGGCAACAACAAGACGCCCGAAGAGCTTGAGTTCGCGCTGGACTACGTTGTTGGCCAGATCGTTGTGGACAGCTTCTTTGAGCTTGATCGCCTGGAAGAGATTGCAGGGCGCAGAGGCCAGCGGCAATCGATTATGTTGCGCCTATCGCCCAGCGTAGACCCGCACACGCACGTCGCTACGACCACAGGCATCCTGGACAGCAAGTTCGGATTCTCCGTGGAGACCGGCGACGCGGCCAAGGCCATCAGGCAGGCGCTGGCAGCCAAGAACCTGGACCTTACAGGCATTCACTTTCACCTGGGCTCTCCTATTTTCGAGTTGGAGCCATACACCCAGGGCATAGAAGTCATCTTGAATTTCCTCGCGCAGTTCAAAGAGGAAGGCCTTCAGCTAAAAGAGTTTAGTCCGGGCGGCGGGTTTGCCATCGGCTACGTTCGCGACGAGCTACCCCCACCTATTTCCGACTACGCTGAGGTGATCGCTGCAACCACGAAGAAGTTCTGCAAGGAGCTTGGCTTCGATCTCCCACAGCTTATAGTGGAGCCGGGACGATCAATCGTAGGACGAGCAGGCGTAGCTCTCTACACCGTCGGCGGCATCAAGGACATACCTACCGTGCGAAAATACGTCTCGCTGGATGGCGGTATGGGCGACAACATTCGGCCAGCAATATATGGTTCCGAGTACGAGGCTGTGTTGGCCAATCGAATGTCCGCAGAGCCAGAAGAAGTCGTCACACTAGCGGGCAAGTTCTGCGAGTCGGGCGATGTGCTGATACGCGACGTCAACTTGCCGCGCATCGTGTCCGGCGACCTGATCGCCATTCCGTCTTCAGGAGCGTACGCGCCATCCATGGCCAGCAACTACAATCTCAACGCCAGACCGGCCATGGTGATGGTTAAGGACGGCAACGCCGAACTCATCAGGCGCAGAGAGACTTTCGAGGACATGATGCACACCGATATCTTTTGATTTTTTGAATAGAGTTTTCGAGATGAGAACAAATGCCAAAAGTCCCAAAATATTCCGGACCATGTCCTTTGCCATACTTTTATAGTTAGAGTTTTCAAAACGAACCTTGCTAGCTTTCCTTCGGAAGCATCCCGGTTCGATTCGGCGGCGATAACTTTATTGATAGAAAACTCGGGACGAGCCTGTACGACTAACCTTCCGAAATATGCCTGACCAGTTCACTGGCGAGGCCGGTGTAGGTCTCAGGCGTTAGAGCTAGCAGCCGACTCTTGTCGTCCTCAGGCAGATCTAGGCTATTAATGAAGCGCTGCATACCTTCCTGATCGATGGCCGCGCCCCTGGAGAATTCCTTGAGTTGCTCGTAGGCATCGCCAATGCCGTGTTTGCGCATAACAGTCTGTACTGCCTCGGCCAAGACCTCCCATGAGCGCGCAAGCTCTGCCCGTACCATAACCTCGTCCACGGTGATCTGTCGCAGTCCACGGATGGCAGACTTCAGGCCGACCAGACTGTGACCTATAGCTGGTCCCAGATTGCGCAGGGCCGACGAGTCCGTAAGGTCGCGTTGCAGCCGAGATACCAGCAGCTTCGAAGCAAGGTGTTCCAGCAGCGAGTTGCTGATGCCCATGTTAGCTTCAGAATTCTCGAAGTTGATGGGATTTACCTTGTGCGGCATGGTGGACGAACCCACTTCTCTAGCCACAGGGATCTGCTTGAAAACGCCTAAGGATATATAGGACCATACATCCTTGTCGAAGTCCATGGTCACGGTGTTAAAGCGAGTCAGGGCGTGGAAGACCTCTGCCAGGAAGTCGTGGGTCTCGATCTGAGTAGTGAGCGGATTGTGTTGCAGGCCCAGGCGCTCAACGAACCGCTTTGTGATGTCCTCCCAGGGGGCGTTGGGATAAGCAATAACGTGAGCGTTGTAGCTTCCCACTGCACCATTGAACTTTCCCAAGTACTCGGCGTTGGCAATCTGTTCTAGCTGACGCCTCCAACGGTGCACAAAGACGGCCAGCTCTTTGCCAATGGTCGTTGGTGTTGCCGGCTGACCATGGGTGCGAGCCAACAGAGGAATACTTCTGGTCTGCTCAGCCATGGCAACCACGACACTCACCAAGTCTTCAGTAGCAGGCAGCCAGACCTGCGCCAGAGAGCCCTTCAGCATCAAGGCGTAAGAGAGGTTATTGATGTCCTCAGAGGTACAGCAGAAGTGTATCCACTCGGATACGTCTTCCAGTGATGTGCCCTGAAGCTGCTCTCGAATCAGGTATTCGACAGCCTTCACGTCGTGTCGCGTAGTGGCCTCGATCTCCTTCGCCCGTAGCGCCACCTTGTCATCAAAGCTCTCGTGTATATCACGAAGGGTTTGGACCTCGGCAGACGTTATTTCCCTGAGATCAGTGATGTGCGGACTGGCGGCCATCTCGATAAGCCACTCAACTTCAACCAGCACACGATATCTGATGAGCGCCCATTCTGACAGGTAGTCCGAGAGACCCTCGACCTGAGAGGCGTATCGGCCATCCAATGGAGTAATAGCACGAATCGACAATTTTTTATGTCCAGCTAGAGCGATTTTGTTGTGAATTTGCAAACAGGCATTTTGGACGGGTGCTGGCTACTCAGTCGCCAATGCGCACGCCTACGCCTTGGGTTACGGCCTTATCATACACTGCCTTGGCCACGGCTACATCCCAAATCGCCATACCCAACGACTTGAATAACGTAACCTGGTCATCGCTGTTACGGCCCGGAATTCTCCCGCCTACCACTTCCCACAACTCCCACACCTGCTCCCAGAAGATCAGACCACGGGAAGCGGGCATGAGTAGCTCGCCACATTCCTTCCGCGCCTGTGCCATATTGTCCACTACCAGGACTTCGGGTCGCAAAATAGCATCGTCATCCAGCTCGGTAACGTATTCGTTGGCACCTCCCACTGCTGCAAGGTGCATGCCAGGTCTTAGCCACTTGCCGTCGAATACAGGCAAGCGGGATGCGGTGATGGTGATTAGCACGTCGGCAGTGTCTACAACATCTCTGGCTGAATCTACGGCTGCAACAGAAATGCCAAGCTGGTTGGACATTCTTTCGGCAAACGCAATTCGATTGGGAGAGCTCGGGCTGTAGACGAAGGCGGAATCCACATCGCTTACATGACAAACCGCTTCTAACTGAGTACTCGCCTGAAACCCGCTGCCCAGGACACCTACAACTTTGCTTCCTGCTCTGGCCATGTATTTGACACTAACGCCGGTGGCAGCGCCCGTTCTGAGCTGGCCCAGACGATTGGCTTCTATAATGGCGAGAAGTTGTCCTGTGTCCATACTGACGAGATAGACCAGAAAACGATAGCCCTGTGGCGCAGCGGTGTATACCTTGAATCCAACGACACCCCGTTCGTGAAGGGCACCCTGCATGTGGGCAATGTATACACCCGGACTGGACATATCGTGTCCACGAGGCAGGTTCACAGCTGTGCCTCGCGCCTGCTGAAGCAAAGAGTCTTCAACAGCGACCAAAGCCTCCTCCATGGTTAGGAGGCCGTTTACCTCATGGTCTGTTAATAGAAGGGGCGTGACCCGATCCCTACGACGTGGCCGTTAAGCGGCTCGGACCGCCACAATATCAAGCCAACTGCGGGACACGTAAGTCAGGTTCATCTCCTCGAAGGTCTGCCTTACGGCTTCCTGAAGCGCGGCGCTGGCCTTGTCCAGAGGCACACCAGGCATAACGCCCTCAACGAAGTCTTCAAACTGGGAAATGTCCAACCAGCCATCGATAGGTACGTCGACCGTATCTATCTCCTGCTTAACAATCTGGAGGCCGTGATTTTCCAGCAAGCTCTTGTACTCTTCAGGGGTCAGGTGATTGCGAGACTCAACCTTTTTGTCACGGGAGGGCGAAAGGCCATACTCTCGCCTCAAGATACGCATGGCTTTGAACATCCACTTGCGGTAGTAATCCAACGTCTCCGGTGGATGACTGCCTTCGTAGAAGGAGGTATTGAAAGCGAACTTGCCACCTGGCTTTAAGGATTTAGAAATATCCGCAACCAGAGCGTCCTTATCTGGAATGTAGTGGATGGCGTTGCAGAATACGATGGTGTCCACCGATTCCTTAAGGGAATCGGAAAGCTGCTCGACCTGACTCTGAACAAACTGGATGGCAGAGTCCTTGCGACCATTCAACTCCTCCATCGCCTGTTTTAGGGCAGAAGCAGAGTGGTCGACCGCAATTACTACGGAATCACGAGCGCCTCGCAAGCGTTCCAGAATCAGCTTGGTGACTCCGCCAGTGCCGCAAGCCAAATCAACGATGCGTTGACCCGAATTCAACTCCGCCATATCTACAAGGCGTGAGTTCAATTTCTCATAGAAGTCATTTCTTGAGAACTTTGAAAAGGAATATTGTTCGGATGTCACGATGTTCCTCCTTAGGTCATCTGAGGGTCATTATCCTGCCGACGAGCATACACTCGCTCCGTGAAGGGTATGGCGAAACAAATTAAATAATAGGAACTGGAGTAGTTCAAACGGTAACAATCCAACCAGAATATCATAGCTGTACATAAAGAGAAAGGCTACACAAGATTATATCGCATGGGAGCAATCTCCTTGCGGCCAGAACCTCAGGCAAATTGACAGTCGCTCATGCCAATCATAAAATTCCTATATCGGTACGAAGACAGGGTGCACGAACCTTCGGAATTCGCAGTGAATAGTTGGGTTATAGTGGGATTCTCTGCTGTTGCCGGGAGCAGGCCATGAATGAAAAAGGGCCCAAGGAGTGGGACTGGCGGGCAAAGCTTGGCAGGCATGAAGGTAGAGCCGCCAACGAAGCCTTCGATGACCAGATGTCGGTCATTAGGTTTGTGGGTAAATTGCTGTGGCTGCCCATCAGTTTACCCCTATACCTCCGGCGAGTGGTGCGGCGGCGTAATGAGATCCTGCGATTTGTCCGTGAGACCGCAACTGACAAGATCATCAGAGATGATCTTGTCGCTGAGGTAACTCTTCTCTGGGTGGAGGCCCATCCTCATCAGTACCCTCTGGGAGAGTACGACCCCAGGCTACACAAGCTGCAGCGGACCTTCAGGGCCATGATACGTCGCCTGAATTGACGCTCAGGCTACTTGTCGCCCACAGCCACGATAGACAGATGATACCGCGACGGAACAAACGTGCCTCTTGTCAGAGGGATTATCACCAGGACAGCACTCTGCAATTCGCTGCCTAGTCCCGTGATTTGGGCCGCTCCTGTAGGTTGGTCCTGTAGGTCAATTTCCCTTACAGTCGCAGTGTCATCCATACTGAATTCTATTATCTGTAACGCAAACTTCTGAGGAAGCGAGTTGTCTATCAGCTGGAATCCGTCGGCCTTCCAATTGCCCGGTGTCTCTGCATCGTCAAGCAGGCTTAGTTCGGGCACGCCGATGTCGTCTATAACAAATCCACCCAGATTGACGGCGTCGTCCGTGACGTAGTCGAATCTCACATGAACCCTATGGTCGGAAAATTTCGTCATGTCCATCGACTCATGGACCCATTGACCACTGGAGCTTGTGAATCCGGTACCGAAATTGTTGCCCATTGGGTCCTCGGTGGTGGTCAGGCTGCCCTTCAGAATCGACCACCGCTCTCCACCATCAGTTGATACAGAGGCATACGCGTAATCCCAGCCCCCCTCTATCTCGTACCATGTCCAGAACTCCAGGGTAGCTTGCGTTAATCCTGTCAGGTCAAACTCTCTTGTAAGCATGGAGTTGATAGAGTCGCCGTTCCCACTCCACCAGCAGCGGTCACCGCTATGGCACTGTGTACCCACTATGGCTACTGTGGATTCGCCGGTAAATTCCACAGCGTAGTCGCCGTCAGGAAGCTGCAGGTCGTAGTAACGGGCTGCAAATTGAGGCAGGCTGTCCGATTCATCCAACTCTGCAAAAATTCGACGCGGCGACCTTATTCCCACCGACCTATCAGAGTATCCATACGGCCCGGCGTCAGCATCCAGGTAATTGGCAACAGTCCAATCTTTAAACACCTCTTCAAAAGTGACGCCATGGGCAGACAGGTAATTGTCAATTCCCTTTACGCCGTCAGCCGGGTCGCGAACCAGTTCGCCAACAGCCTTGTAGCCCCCATAGTGCTGAGCTAGGTACGCCAGAAAGAGAGATGCCGCCCCGTAGTGCTCCGCGCTGGACTGGATTTCATCTGGCCAGAAGTTTAGCTGAATATCTGGTCGCCGTAGAAAAAACTCCACAAAGTATGAGTCGTAACCAAGCTGCTCTTTGGCTAGCTCGGACATGCCTTCATTTATCCAGGCGTCCTCACCGTCATCCTGATTCCAGTGGATGGCATGTTGAAGCTCGTGCGCCAGTACGCTTAGGTAATTAGAGGAACCTGGTGTAAGACGACCAGAGTCCATATAGATCATCTCTCTCTGGTTGCTGTGGGGGTGAATGGATTGGGGATACTGATCGCTTGAGCCGAAATACCCGTCGGCGACCTGCAACGGGGTATGGAGGACCGTGAGGCGGGGATCGCCATCCACACCGGGCCTGCTGATGTCCCCCAATGCAGCCACCATGTCCGACCTGATCTCAACTTCGTACACATCTGCTGCTTTCAACAGGTCTTTGTCAGACAGTTTTGCGGTGTCGTCGACATACCAGTAGGCGTTTTCGCTGACAACCTGTAGCGTGGCCTGAATAGTGTAGGTCGTGTTGTCGACGAGGTCGTTAACAAAGAACGGACTGCTGTGGCCGACCTCCAAGGCAGGGCCCTCAGGTACAAGCAGTTCCGTCCCAGCTTTCTCGGTTATCTTTCCGAAACGATAAGCCAGTTCAAATAGGTCCCTATCCGGGGGCACCGACCAGACAGCAGAAACACTGGACGGCCCTGGTTGATCAAGCAAGTCCACGGGCTCAGGGGACGCCACAGAGGAAATCGGAACGGTAGCTTGTGTCCGAGTCGGCAATTGTGGGACTTGCGGCTTGCTGGGGAGCTCAATAGAAAGGTCAGCCGGCGAAGATGGAACGGGAAAGTCCTGCTCCAAGGGGGCAGTCCCTTGTGAAGGCAGATCAGATTTCTGAGTGTCTTCCGGCGTCCACAACGAACACGCCGCCAGAACTACTGATACGGCCAGCAGAGATACCATCGCTCTAATAGCAGCGAAGTAATAATTCATGGAATCAGATTAAACCCGCTCCCTCGTCAAAGACTACGCGCACTGCACCCAATGTGGATTGAGTTTCGGCCACGCTGCACAGACGTGGGCCATCGGGGCTTGGCAGTGAGTGTTGAAGAACAGCTGCAATAACTGGGCTCTTTTACAGTCAATAACCAAGACAGAATTAACAGATAAGTAACTATCTGGTAACACTAGTGCATGATAATCAGGGTATACAAGATGGAACAAGAGGAGACCCGAAATGCTGAACTTGAAGAGCTGCCCCCGCTGCAATGGCGATGTGAATGTAAAAAGCGACTGGTACGGCGAGTACGAGAATTGCCTGCAGTGCGGCTGGACCAAGGATTCGGCAGACGATCCTCTATCCATTTCCCTGAAGCTTAACCTCGAAAAGCTACACGCGGAGATGCCTGAACTAACCAGAGCCAGCTAAATTCTGCCCAGAAACCGGATTGACCTCGGAAGCATGACGAAGGCTAGAGAAGGGCCAGAACAAACATATTGAGAATACTTACGGCCTCGCAGTTACGCGAGACCGTTGTTCGTTAGTCTTTACGGGTTCTGGAATAGACCTGTATACTCGTTCTATGCGATTGCGAACCCGTCGAGCATTAATGACGGTGTTTACAGTTAAAGTGACTTAAGATGCACAGGGGAGACGAATCATAGACGAGTCTCGGTTACGCACTCTACTTCAAAACTTTAAGGACAATGGTCTTTCAGAAGACGAGGTCATTGAACGGTTGCGAGGGCTACCCTTTGAAGATCTGGAATTCGCCAAAGTAGACCACCACAGGGCCCTACGCAAAGGCTTTCCCGAAGTTATCTTCGGGCAGGGGAAGACGCCTGATCAGGTGGCCTCTATCGGCGAAGCGCTCTTAAGGCAGTCGGACCGTCTACTGGTTACCCGAGCCTCTCTAGAAGCCTTCGACGCCATGCAGCAAAAAGCCTCTGACGCCCAGTACGACGACGTCGCCAGGACGATCGTCGTAGACCGACGCCCGCTAGGTACGGTAAAAGTCACGCCCGGTGTACTGGTCGTATGTGCGGGTACTGCAGACCTCCCCGTGGCATATGAGGCAGCCGTGACTGCCGAACTGATGGACAGCCAGGTGGAACGAGTCTACGACGTTGGAGTTGCTGGGATTCACCGATTGCTGGCACAATTGCCAGTGCTGCAGAAAGCCAGGGTGGTGGTGGCCGTGGCGGGAATGGAGGGTGCTTTACCTTCGGTCATAGGCGGGCTCGTACAGGTGCCTGTGATAGCAGTTCCCACCAGCATCGGGTACGGGGCGAGTTTTGATGGGCTAGCCGCTCTGCTAGCCATGCTCAATAGCTGCGCCACAGGCATCGGGGTTGTCAATATTGATAACGGTTTTGGCGCGGGCTATCTGGCCTCGCTAATCAACAGGCTGCCCACGGCTGTTCTCGACTGAACAAAACAGCTCTTTACCCAACGACATCCCAAACATCACGCTCTGCACTACCTTACCTTTTGAATGTTCCGACTTTCATGGACGCTGTGTTAAAATTGGCAGCGCGTTTTCAATCCAGCAGCAACATATGTTCAAAGAGGGCCCGAACAGGCTAGTTGTTCATACAAGGGAATGTTTACATTTTTGTTGTCTTCGCAATCGTTGTACACAAAACTAATTTAGAAGCTGTAGGTTTTTGATATGGTCAATTCTAGTATTAATCTTGATGAGCAGCTTCTCAAACTGGCGCAGCGGGCACCCGAGCGGTGGCGAGTCGATGGGTGCGGCGTTACTCGATCTGACAAGGCGATACCAGTTTTAGTGCACAATGACGCCTACGTTCCGGACACTCACCGCACTAGAGTGCTGCTTGTCGGCGGCCTTTCCGGCAGCTTCGAAGATGTAAGCCGTTCCTTGGAGGCCATAGAATCGTACCTCGACGGCGGCGATGCTCTGGCAAAGGAGATTGCCTTGAGTGCAATCCCCTGCGGCAATCCCGACGGCCTGGCCGCTGGCATCTCACGTAGCAACGCCGCGGGCGGCAACCCTGAGACAGGTTACCCTCCCACCGATGACGGTTACTACGGCCACGAACATGATCCCGAAACGCGCTATCTCTGGCGGTGGATAAGCTTCAATGCTCCGGACGTTGTTCTGGAAGTAAGAAACGGCATTAGCGTTCGATGGGAATACTCTGGCTCTGTTTCCAGGATTGGCACTTCTTTAAATGCCTACCCATTGGCAGAGGAAGGAAGCCTGCTGAACGCCTTGGCAGAGGGGGAGCCCAACAAATTGGCTCCAATCCCAGGCCTTCTTCTGACCTGCCCCGAAGACTCGCTAAAGACCGAACTGGCAAAGCTTTGGGCCATACTGTCGCAGGAGTCGGCCTTGGGATCGTCACCTGCCCGCCAGGTTCTGGATGCCAGACGGTCCCGCACCCCGTTGGAGGTTGC
>CAJWRP010000029.1 GCA_913046025.1 uncultured Chloroflexota bacterium | reverse complement strand
CTGATAGCCCCTGTGATGCTTTGGAGATTTGGAATTAAGCCATGATGATTTGGAATAGACGGGGCGCTGTCCTTCTGGGATTGCTACTGCTGATATTGACGGTCGCCGTTGGGCAGGCGCGTCATTGGCGTTTATTGGTGGGCAGGGCTCAGCTGAGATAATCCCTGATCTGCAAGCGTCGCCAATCGAGTTCCCCATTTCGATTCAGGGCATCTTGCCGGATGAAAATGGTAAACCTGTTCCCAATGGCTCTCATGACATTACTTTCTCAATATACAATGAAGCCTCAGGCGTAACGCGCCTGTGGCAAGATTCCCAAAGTTTAGTTAGTTCAGGGGGACTTTTCGATACCCTTTTGGGGAAATCCAAACCCATAGCCCCATATATTTTGAATGTTTCATCGGGAACCTATCTTGGTGTCAAGGTAGGTGATGACTCTGAACTGGATCCTCGGATTCGTTTTGCATATGCACCTTACGCAATCCACGCTGTCGCATCCGGCGGTTCTGATACCTTGGATGGATTTGGTTCGTCAGACTTCGTTCTAAAGGGTAAGGTTTATGCACCAGGGAGCGTTACGGTCGCAGTATCTTCGTACAGTCCCTACTCATTCAGTATTTTGGATGAAGATGGTACAGTGGGCACATATTCGGACCTGGTTATCGGACTTGATGGCCTAGTATTTATCAGCTATTACTAGGAATCAGGACGTGATCTAAAAGTTGCCAGGTGCTCTTCTGTCGACTGCTTAAGTGCCGTAGTCAACTCCTTGGACTCTGGTGGACTGATTGGCATGTACTCCTCGGTTGTTATCGATGAAGATAGCCTGCCAATCATTAGCTACTTTGATGACTCCAACGATTCGCTAAAGGTAGGGCACTGCGATACCGCATTGTGTTCCCGGTCGACCCTGACGACAGTAGAAACTGACGGGGTTGGCCAATACACATCAATCGTGATTGGCAATAGCGGCCCGCTAGTGATCAGCTATTTTGACAAGGTCAATGATGGGCTAATGTTTGCAGAGTTCGAGGATGAAGACTGCAAAGAAGTCAAAATCACGAGAGTCGATCAGGCGGGTGACGTTGGCAGTTATACGTCGATGGCAATCGGACTGGATGACCTCTCGATCATCAGTTACTACGACGAAACGAACGTTACGCTTAAGATGGTCCACTGTAGCGAAGACGACTGAGATTCCTTCACCATCACCATCTTCGACATCTCTGGTGACTTGTGAGAATACAAATCTCTCGCTATAGGGGTTGTTGGATTCGCGGTCATCTACTACAACGACGTAGGTGACGAAGGCCTCAAAGTGGCCAATGCACCAATACGATCTGTTCCAGCTCAGGCATATCTACTGTAGACAGTGTCGGGAATGTGGGTCTATTTACCGCTATTTTCATCGGAGTAGATGGCCTACCTCTCATTAACTACTACGACGTAACTGCTGGTAACCTGAAATTTGTCTCACTGCTCCAACGTTTCTTGCGGCGCTGCCGACAGCATAATGACTGTAGACTGGCCTGGCCAAGTGGGGGAGCATAGCGTGAATGTGCCGAGCATTGATGGCCTGCCAATTATCATCTACTACGATGATACCTCTGGAGCTCTGAAGTCCTTGCGCTGTGCGAAAGTTGGTTGCGCCATTCCATAAACGGAAACAGCACGATTCGGACGTGCGCCTCCCAATACCCAGTTCGCCCACGCTTCATTGACACGGTTCACAAGGCCTGATGTATGATGACCGTAACGAAAGTTTTGGCAGATGTGTACCGATATCCTCCGATGCCTGTTAATTCGTTGGCCACTGAAATCAGTTTGCTTATCCACAAGTCGTAACGTTAGGGCCTTAACATGACCTCTTACAGATATTCCCGATGGGACGGCAGCCAACAGATATTCGGCCTTGATGAAGACGACATCATGGAAAGTCTGGCCGATGACATTCTCTCCAATGGCGACCTCAACCGGGCGCTCCGGAACATGATGCAACGGGGCATGAAGGACGATAACGGCCAACAGATGCCAGGCCTGCGTGACCTCCAAGAGCGACTCCGTCAGCAAAGACAACAGCAGCTTGAACGATACAACCTCGACTCCCTCATGGATGACCTCAAAGAGAAGCTAAAAGAGGTCCTCGATACCGAGCGTAGTGGTATAGAAAATCGGTTGCGTGACGCCCGTCAGCAGCTTGACGAAGCAGGCGATAGCGCTGAGCACCTGCAAGACCCCATGAAGATGCTGGAGGACAGGGCTGAGCGTAACCAGGAGAAGCTGGACGGCCTTCCGGATAGCATGGGCGGCCAGATACAGGAGCTTCAAGACTACGATTTCATGGATCCCGAGGCACGACAGAAATTCGATGAGTTGCTGGACATGCTCAAGCAGCAGATGATGCAGAACTTCTTCCAAGGGATGAAGGACCAGCTTCAAGACATGAGCCCCGAGGACATGGAAGGCCTGAAGAACATGATTCAGGCACTCAACCAGATGCTCCACGATCGGGCCACGGGCGAGGACCCTGACTTCGAAGGCTTCATGGAGCAGTACGGTCAGTACTTCGATCCCAACCGGCCTGCCAGCCTCGACGAGCTTCTGGAACAGCTTCAGCAGCAGATGGGTGCGATGCAGTCTCTCATGGACAGCATGTCGCCGGAGATGCGGAATGAGCTTGAGGGCCTGATGCAGTCGGCTATCGACCCGGAGTTCATGAACGAGCTTGGCGAGCTAGCCAGCATGATGTACGACATGTTCCCCTTTGATGACAAGGCCAATGAGTACCCATTCATGGGCGACAAGTCCATGACACTGGACCAGGCCATGGAGCTCATGGGCAAGCTGCAAGAAATGGACAAGCTAGAGCAGCAGATCCAGCAGGTCATGCGCAATGGCAACGTAGAAGATCTGGACCCCGAGAAGGTAGAAGAGCACCTTGGAGAAGAGGCTCGGCGCAACCTTGAACAGCTGCAAAAGGTAATCCAGCAGTTGGAAGAGGCTGGGTACCTCAAGCGCAAAGGAGACCGCCTTGAGCTAACTCCCAGAGGTATGCGCAAGCTGGCCCAAAAGGCTTTGAAAGAGGTCTTCTCAGAGCTGAAGAAGGACAGGGTTGGTCGACACGAGGTCTACTATCGCGGCGATGGTGGCGAGAAGACTGGCGAGACCAAGCCCTACGAGTTCGGCGATCCCTTTGACCTGGACCTGCATAGGACCCTCTTTAACTCGGTCTTACGTGAAGGCCCCAAAACTCCCCTAAAGCTCAGTCCTGACGACTTTGAGATAAACCGCACTGAACATATGACGCAGACGGCCACGGTGCTGTTGTTAGACCAGAGCCGCTCTATGGGCATGTTCGGCAGCTTCTCGGCGGCCAAGAAGGTTGCCCTGGCGTTGTATTGGCTCATCAAGAGCGAGTACCCTCGGGACTACTTCAACGTCATTGGCTTCTCCGACTACGGCATGGAGATCAAGACAGATGACCTGGCGGAGCTGACGTGGAACGCCTGGGTCTCGGGCACGAATATGCAACACGCGCTGCTGCTGGCTCGAAAGGTCCTGTCACGGCAGAAGGTCGCCACGAAGCAGATTCTCATGATTACAGACGGGGAGCCTACTGCTCACCTGGAGGGAGGCCGTGCGCAGTTCAGCTATCCGCCTAGCTGGCAAACGCTGGACGAGACGCTAAAAGAGGTGAAGCGCTGCACCCAAGAGGGCATAACCATCAACACCTTCATGCTGGAGTCCAACTACTACCTGATGGACTTTATTGACAAGATGACGCGAATCAACAAGGGCAGGGCCTTCTACACGGACCCGTCACAGCTTGGGAAATACGTGATGGTAGACTACCTCAAGAGTCGTCGTAAGCGAATCGCATAACGATGTTTCAAAAGTCGACCAGGTGTTTATATATGAAAAATCCCCACTAAAAAACACCGAGGCCTAGATGCGCCGTTTTGTTCCTCTTCTTGTCATCTTGGCCATTGTTGTCACATTCATCGAAACAGCGTTCATCCACGAACTCTCTCACCTGGGTCTGGCTTACCTCCTTGGCATCACTGTCGTTCAGTTCTACTGGCTTGACCCCGTCTTGAATGTTCCCAGCGTATATTTTGAGGTCCATGGCTGGTCTTGGCAGCTCTCGGTCACCCAGTTCGGTGGTGGCATCGTCGCCGGAACCGTTTGGGGCATTTTGCATGGGCAGCTCCTTCGCAGAGGTTACCTGGACCGCAGCGGGGCCTGGTGGGCCTTTGGCGCATGGCTAGCCATTCTCACCGTGTGGCAGTTCGGACAGGGCCTCATTGAGGGTGCGCTGCATGGAATGTATATCGACGGCACGTAGCAACTCGGCAGTACCAGCCGCATGATGCAGATCGCTTTCATGACCATGGGTTTCCTGCTGCACGTCATCGCTACAAAAGGCAGCTTGCCCGGTTTGCGAAGCAAGGTGTTTAGTTCAAATCGGAACTAGGGCCCCGTGCCTAGCTTGCGCTCTGTTAGAATATCGGTGCTATGACAACTGACTTGAATACGCCTAGCTGGTGGGGCGGAGAGAACCGTGCTTCGGGCCGTCCATCTCTTCTGGGCCTCATCGACAACGGCACCATGGATACTCAGACCGCAGCGCTGCTCTGGCTTCTTGTCGACCGTGGCTCATCGATACTCGCCGCAGCGGGACCGCAGCTAGCGGGCAAAACCACTCTACTCACCACGCTTCTGGACCTCATGCCATCGTCTCTGGACTCGTCTCGTGAACAGGTGCTAACTCGCGGAAAAGAAGAGGACTTCTCTTTTCTAAAGCGCACCGTGCCGCAGGAGACGTACATTCTTGTGGCGGAACTGAGCAATCACACTCCCGCATACCTGTGGGGAGATTCTGTGCAAACGCTCTTCCATGCGCTGGATGTTGGTTACGCCATGTTGGCCACTATGCACGCAGACGCTCCTGAAGAGGTGCTGGACATACTTCGCGACTACCCCGTTTTTATCCCTAACAGCCAGCTTCATCATGTGGGAGTAGTCGTCAACTTGGTGCTGATGTACGGCGAGCACGAGCTGAACCGCCGGGTGAGTGGAATAACTCTGATTGAGCCTGGGCCGTCTCTGGTTACCCTGATGGACTGGAATGCCGATGATAATTCGATCGCATTTCTAACGAGTCGAGAGGTCATGGACGCGTTGGCCAGGCATGTGGGCCTGTCGTTTGAAGAACTGTCGGGCGAGCTAAAACGGCGGCACGACGCATTGCAAGAGCGACTTACCGTGGGCGACCTGACGCCGGCGGCGGTGGTCCAGATGGCTGAAGCCTATAACTGATCCGACCTTCCGCCTGCAATCCCTACGTTGCCCCGTTCATATGTACCATACTTAAGTAGTCCCATTGAACCTACCGTTTCCCCTCCACCTGCCTCACAATCAAAGAAGAAGACAACAAACCGGAAACCCCAGTGGCCTGTGCTGTATGCCGGACCTGTTGGCATGGCGAAGACTAGGCTTGCCGGGCTTCCAACTAACATAGACTGACAAGATCAGGGGTAATGAGGAGAAATCATGACGAGATGGTGGCTAATAGGCGGAGGAGCCTTTCTGGGCATTCTATTGATTGCCAGCTTGGTATTGGCCTTTACTCAGGACGAGGAGTTGCTGCCACTAGGCACAGCTGAGGCTGCCGTTCAGGACTTTCTCAATGCTGCGGAGACTGACAATTTGGAATTCTCCTATGGTTACCTGTCTGAAGAGCTAAAGGCTGCATGCAAGCTCGAAGACTTTGTCTCCGACAGTTCCTACCGGTTCCAACGGATTCAAGAGTCCCGTGTCACCTTGGATAAGACCAACGTTGTAGGTGACATTACCTTCGTGTACGTCAAGATTTCCCAGTACTACAACCAGGGGCCCTTTGGCACATCGGAGTCCCTCCATAGCGAGCAGTTTGCCTTGAAACAGGAAAATGGCCTGTGGAAATTCTCCAAATACCCTTGGCCATACAACTTCTGCAGGTCTGCCGTTCCCGTAAACGTGGTGCCGAGGGTGGAGCCAACGCCAGCACCGACGCATGTGCCACTGCAGGCGCCTACCGCTGAGCCAGCGAGAAAACCAGCTGCGCCTTAAAAGTAAACTAATGGCATTTTCGAAGATTCAAATGCCATTCTCACCTTATATTGGCATCTTGAAACGAGAAGGACATGTTTAATTCAATGTTTGGGATAATACCGATTATAGTATTGCTGGTCATCGTAGGTCTCATAATCTACGGTGTTGCGTCCTGGCGTAAGCGAGAGCAGGTCACTGAAGTCGATCCTGGAATAGGCACGGTTCGCCGTCTCTACTTCTACACGGTGTCCTTTGTCTCCCTGATGATGGCAGTGAACGGCGTCATACTGATGCTGTGGTTTGTCTTGCGCGGGATATTTGAAGGCGCGGCTATCTCTTCAAACAACGCTGCACTGGCTGCCGGCGTGTCTCTAATAATTGTCGGACTACCCCTCTGGGTATTTCACTGGAGGCTCATTCAGCGCTACGTCACACAGCTTCCTGTGGAGAGCCGCTCCCTGCTTCGTAAGCTCTACATGTACCTGGTGCTTACCGTCAGCGGGGTAGCGACAGTCGTAACGGCTGTAATGGCGCTCAACAGCGTCTTCGGTTTTGAGGATTCCAGTGCCTACACCTTCAGCGCACTGCTGATCTGGGCTGTGGTCTGGCTATTTCACTGGCGGATCGAAGAGACCGAAGGGCAGTCCACGCCGGACACATTGGGAATCAGGCGTCTTTACCTGTACGGTGGGGCACTGGTAACCCTGGTGATGCTCGCCTCAGGCCTGGGTGGCGTCATATTCATGGTCATCCAGGGTGGTTACGACGCGCTGACCTCCGCCAATACGGTGATATCAGGAAACGCAGGCCTCTGGCGTAAGTCCTTTGCCATGGCCCTTTCCGTTGGAATCATCGGTGGGTTGGTCTGGGGCTTCCATTGGCTCTACCTTGCCCGCAACGATTCTGGATCCGCGCTCAGGCAGGTATATCTCTATGTGTTCGCAGTCTTGGGTGGCGTTGTCACCATGCTTGCGGCGCTAGCAATTGGGCTGAACGGGGTTCTCATCTGGTTGCTTGGCGCAGCTGACGACCCTCTCGCCACGCACTTTCGATTCATCCCGGGCGTTATAGCCACATTCGCGATCGGAATTGGTCTATGGGCCTACCACTGGATGGTGGTGCAGAGAGAGGCCAGGACATCTTCGCAGGAGGCGCGAGACGCTCGTCGCACGTATGTATATATCGTGTCGGGCATTGGGCTAATAGCAGTATCCCTCGGGGCGTTCATTCTGGTGAGTACGGCCTTGGAGCTGGTGATAGACAGCTTCACTCAGACCATTAGCGGTAGCGCTGGCTTTCGCAAGGAACCTCTGGCCCTTAGCATAACCTTACTGGCGCTGGGAGGGCCATTGTGGGGCTACTTCTGGGCGGCTGCGCAGCGGATGGTCCGAGAGGGCGGCGCTACGGAGCCGCAATCTCTGCCTCGTAGAATCTTTGTCTTTGCAGCTTTGGGCGCTGGAGTCTTGTCCCTTCTTGGCAGTGGCAGCACGCTGCTGTTCCTGTTCTTGCGGGACCTGCTGGAGGGCAACCTTAGCATTGGAACCATCGATAATCTAATCGATCCTATTGCAATTATTGTTACCGCAATTATATTCGTGCCCTACTACTGGAACGTTTACAAGCAGGACAGGGAGTCCGCATCCGCGGCTCCTGGGGCTGCAGAGACACCAGTCGCGCGAAAAGACGTTACGGTTCTGGTGGCTCCCGGCGGAGATGATATGGTTAGAAGGCTACAGTCTGCTTTGGGGTATCGAGTTAACCGCGCGCGGTGGAACGATGCTGATGCCACTGTTGCGGCCCTGTCGGACGAGGAGTGCAATCGGTTAGCCTCACAGGTGGCCTCTGCCTCTGGCAGGCGAGTGATGATAATCCCTGGCAGTTCTGGCGTAAGGGTTGTGTCTTATGAGTAAGCTGTGCGAACCTCAGGCTTGGATCCAGGTATTCGGACCAACAAAAGCCGAGTAATCTATGAAACTGCTACATATAGAGCAGCCCGCAGTCTGGGTACTGAGTAACATTTTTGCAATTCCCTGGTGATGAGTGATCCCTGGCCTGCTTGGTCTGATGGGTTCCTCATCAGCCGGGCTGGCCGTGGCACCCGCGTTGCAGGTGCTTACGTGGCCGCTGTTGGCTTTAACGGGTCTTACGCTGGGAAGAGGCTGGTACGTCGAGCTTTCTCAGGGTAAGGGGTGGCGTTCCCCGTGGTCCAGACGTTCCACGGCAATACTGTTTATCAGCACTGCCACCTCGTTGGTGGTTTGGGGCCTACGTTTCGGCGGACTGCTGGGAGGCAGCCCCTTCTAGCTAAACCGTTCCAGGCCAAATGCGCCAACGGAGAGGTCCGTCTTGCCAGTAGTGATAATGTCTGATGTGGCCTTGCCCATGCCTGGACTGATGAGGATGCCCTTCTTGCCAGCACCCGTGGCCATGTAGACATTGTCCCAGCCCGGCGTCTTGCCCACGATGGGCAGCCAGTCGGCAGTCACCGGTCGCAGGCAGGCCGTGTGTTTTGCGATGCGAGCGTTGGCCAGTGATGGCATGGTTTTGATTGCGCCGTCAAGCAGTTTCTTTTTCGCGGCTTCGGTGGGCTGCATATCGAAGCCCTCATCGGCCTCGGTAGCGCCGACCCAGATCAGCCCATCGGCCCTCATATACAGAGAGGAGCCAGCGCCAGCAAAGTCCTGTTCCAGCGGGTCTCCCACGGGCTCTACGCGGACGATCTCACCCTTCAGTGGGTGTACCGGTATCTTTATGCCCAGCCAATCTGCTGGGCCACCAGTCCACGGTCCTGTGGCTACGACCACGGAGTCGCAGTCGATATCACCGTCTTCAAGAAGCACACCGGTCACTCGACTACCTGAGGTCTTGAGACCAGTCACTTCTTTGGCTACGACACTGGCGCCCATGCCCTCGGCCGCCTTGCAGAGTGCCTTCGTGTAGTCGTAACCGGTGAGGCTGACATTGCCGTATGTGTACAGAGCTTTGATAGCTGAAGGGTTCATGCGAGGCTCCATCTTTAGCAGCTCGTCAGTCTCCATCCAGTGGGCCGAGAAGCCGTCCGCGCCTTCAAATATCTCCAGCGTTTCCTTCATATCGCTCAACTCAGACTCGTCAAAAGCCACGTTTACCATAACAAGAGTTTTGGAATGGAAAGGAATGCCGGACTCCGCTGGCAACTGTTCAGCCAGCACCTGGTGCATCTTGAACGACTCTCCGGCCAGAGCGGCCAGTGGGCCAGGAATTCCAGCTCCCTGAAGAGGATTGAGACCGCCAGCGTTGAATCCAGACGCCTGACCGGCGATGCTGTTTCGCTCGATAATGGTCGCCTTCACACCGGCCTTGGCGAGGTAGTACGCGGTAGCACAGCCCGCGACGCCTCCGCCTATAATTACGACTTCTGTTGTTTCAGCCATTGATTGTCTCCCTAATTGGTGGTTGGCGTTAGTATAGCGCGACGGAGTAGATAGCGCACTTAATCGTCGCTGAATCCCTCGACTGCGGCTCGCTGTGGCAGCCTGGGCGCTCTGGCAAAGGTCATACAGCCTAGTGCCCCAAGGTAACCAACCAGGCCAAATAGGAAAAGCCATGTATAGCCGCCTGTGTAGGCAAATATGAGCGCACCCAGTGTCGGCCCAAACCCCAACGCTCCCGTCTGAAACGGCCCCACAAGCCCGCTGATTGATCCAAAAGAGGTCCTGCCGAAGTACTGGGCGATCATCATGTTGCCCAGTATGTTCAGGCCGCCAGCCACAGTGCCGTAGAAGATAACAACTGCGAAAGCAGCATTGCTATTGGGTATCACCAGGAATAGGGCCACCGCGACGCATGTGAGGCTCAGTAGTCCCAGCAACATTTTACGTGGGGAATAGCGGTCAGACAGGTATCCCCAAAACGGGTTACCCAGAGAGCCAAGTAGGGAACTCAAGCTCAGCCCAATGGCAGCCATGGCCACGGACGCACCCGAGTCCCTGAGGTAAGGGACTATCTGGAAGTTGATTGTGCCGGAGGTTAGAGTCACCAGAGACTCTGCGACGACAATTAGCCAGAACGACCAGGTTACGGCAGCCTCGGTGGCCGTCCAGCTAAACTCCCGGGCTGATTCCATCTGCTGTAGTTCGAACTGGCTAGTTGCCTGGTCTGTGATGGCCTGCGGTTGGTCCCCATCTGGCTCCAGCCCAATGTCGGAAGGCCTTCTTCTCATTACCACCAGTAGCGGTAACACAATCGTCAGGGCGACCAGCCCATGAATGCGATAGGCGGTCCGCCAGCTGTAGGCGTTGGCAATTAGCGAAAATATCTGGATGTTTATGGAACCGCCAAAGGGACGGGCCATGGCGCTGATGCCCATGGCAAGGTTGCGCTTACGCCGAAAGAAATTCACGGCGGCGGTCCGTGGCACTACGCCTACCAGGATGGGGTTAGGTATGGCGCGAGCGATGATGTACGCGACGTAGAACTGCCATACGGACTGGATTCCCCCCAGCGCCAGGAATGCCAGGCCGGCAATAAGCGCGGCCATCGGCATTAGTCCACGAGGGCCGTACTTGTCGGCCAACCTGCCGATGAATGGCGTCAGAAATCCAGATGTCCATGTGCCTGCGGTGACTGCGTAGGCGATGGTGCTGCGGTCCCAGCCCATATCCTCAAAGATGAAGTTCTGTATGCCGCCCAGGACCAGTTGCGCCGAGCCTGTGGCAGCGTAGGTCCCCAGTGCCGAGACTGCCAGAATGAGCCAGCCATAATAAAAGGGAGTCTTAGGCCGCCAATCAGCAATGGATCGCAGAGACGTCATCTAGGCGAGCATTGTGATCGCAAATTGTCTGTCGAGGCTCTTACCGGACTAAAGCTCAAAGGACATTAGCTCTTCAGCAAAAAGCAGTTGGCCGCTATAGTGTTCGCGAACGTCGCCGATACCCTTCTCCATAGGCCCGTGCTGCGATAGGTGAGGCCCCACATGAACAAGAACCAGCTTCTTTACGCCAGCTTTCTCTGCCAATTGGGCGGCGCCGATCGTGCCGCACTGCCCAGGTGACTCGCCGTCCGCGTCCATGATCTCCTGGTCATCCCAACACATGCACAGCATCACGTCGGCGTCCTTGGCCAGCTCAGCAACCGAGTCGCAAGGCTGCGTGTCGCCTGTGAAAACGACGCTGCCGTCCGGCGTGTCCACCCGGTAGGCTAGCGAGTCTAGGAACGGCTGTACGTGCTCTGCTGGTGCTGCAGTAACCTCCCAATCTTTGCCGGAGAATACCTTGCCGGGGCCGATGTCCTTGGCGATCACTACTGGCGGGTTGCGAGGCAGAGTGCCGCCCCGGTTGACGTAAATCTTCTGACTGAGTGGGTGGCCGACGCGAGCCTTCCAGTCGTGGGCGAAGAGACCCTCGTGCTCGTCGAGAATGCCGTGAGTGATCTTTTCTGTCAGAGTTGGCCC
>CAJWRP010000028.1 GCA_913046025.1 uncultured Chloroflexota bacterium | reverse complement strand
GTATGCAGAAGGCGGCATGCCCGTAACCAGGCTCAACGCCAAGACGATGGCAAACAGGGCCAGCGCTTTAACTCGCTTTCCGTCAGGGTCCATCATTGTGGGTGCCGATGGAAGCACACCAGCAGCTGGCGACAAGCTACGTATGCTTCAACTGGCGGAGTCCTTCAGGACCGTTGTTAAGGGCGGTACCCAGACCTTTTACACAGGCGAAATAGCCGAGCGTATAGTTAAGGGAGTACAGGCGGAGGGCGGCCTGCTCACCATGGACGACCTGGCCGATTACCAGGTCGAATGGCAGGAGCCCATCAGCATCCTCTACCGTGGCTTCAAGATTTTCACGACACCACCGAACTCCACAGGTTTCCAGATTCTGCAGACACTAAAGATGATGGACTGCTTTAGTGGCGATGACATGTTATTCCAGTCTCCAGAGACCCTGCACCTGATGATGGAGTCAACGAAGTTGGCCGTCACGGATAGAATCAGGTACGGTGGCGACCCGAAAGTGAAAGGCATACCTGTGCAGGGCCTGCTTTCAGAAGGCTACGCTGCCCAACAGCGGTCCCGCATCGACCGCTCCATAGCCGCTCATGTCTCAGGCGAGACCTTTGCCGCCGGAATACCCAGTGGCTCGATCCATGCGGGTAGCCCCGAGGCCTTTGACGGGGGCATGACAACCCATTTCGCGGCTACGGATAGAGACGGCAACGTAGTCTCGATCACTCAGACACTGGGCGGCGGGTTTGGATCAGGCCTGGCACCAGACAATACCGGCATATTCCTGAACAACATGTGCCACTGGTTCGACCTGGAAGAGGGCAGCCACAATCGAATCGGCCCCGGCAAGCGCGTCGACTTTTGCGTAGCGCCCACTCAGACCTTCCTTGGCGACAAGTTCTACGCCAGCATGGGCACTCCTGGCAGTTGGGGCATTCTGCAAACGACACCTCAGTTTCTGATGCACCTGTTGGACTTCGGCATGAATCCGCAAGAGGCCATAGAGGCGCCTCGGTACAGATACTACGGCGGCGTGAGCGTGCATATGGAAGAGAGATTCCCTGCGGATCTCCGCAAGGCTTTGGAGAAAAAGGGACACGAAATAACAGTGCTTGAGCCCTGGTCCATGTCGGTTGGTGGGGCCCAAGGATTCAGACTTAATTCTGCTAGCGGCACTCTGGAGGGTGGTGCAGACCCCCGCCGAGATGGACTGGCAATCGGATGGTAGGTTGAATGGTAAGAGAGAAATTATTCATAACTAGAGAGCACATCATCCCAGAAGCGATAAAGTTTCTGGCGGAACACCACGACGTGGAGGTCTGGAAAGAGCGCACAGCTCCACCCAGAGACCTCCTAATTCAGAAGGCGGGCGAGTGCGCTGGCCTTCTAACCGAAATAACGGACCTCGTCGACAAGGAACTTCTTGACCAGGCCTCGACTCTGCGTGTGGTGGCGAACAGGGCTGTTGGAATGGACAATATCGACATACCTGAGGCCACTCGGCACGGCGTCTTAGTAGCCAATACGCCGGGGGTTCTGCATGAGTCCTGCGCGGATTTCGCCTTCGGACTCATGCTCTCGTTGGCCCGAAACATTGCGTACGGCGATCGGCAGATCCGGGCAGGCGAATGGAAAATGTTCGACCAAATACCCTACGTAGGCACAGACGTTCACGAAGCCACCTTGGGCATCATCGGTATGGGATTGATCGGCACGGCAGTCGCTCGCAGGGCTACTGCCTTCAATATGAAGATCATCTACAATTCCCGGACGCGCAAGCCAGAAGTCGAAGAAAGTCTCGGCGCAGAGTGGCGGCCCGACATGGATTCCATATTCAAAGAGGCCGATTACGTGTCTCTGCATATGCCTTTGACAGCCGATACCGAGTACATGGTGAGCTCTCGAGAGCTAGACCTTATGAAGCCAACCGCGTTTCTGATCAACACAACCAGGGGTCGCACAGTTGATCCCAAGGCACTCTACACTGCGGTGTCTGGTGGAACTATCGCGGGGGCTGCAATTGATGTCACAGATCCAGAACCCATTGGCATCGATGATCCCCTCTTGACCTTACCAAACGTGCTCATATCTCCGCATATCGCCAGCGCCAGTACCGCAACGATGCGAAAGATGGGGCAGATGGCAGCAGACAACATCATGGCTGCTCTTGAAGGAAAGCCTATGCCGTCTTGTGTAAACCCAAAGGCAGCGGGCTAAAAGCAAAACCAGTCACTTGGGCCTCCGCACAGTTCACGAAAGCTTCGCCGTGAAGTTCCGCCCCGCTACTAAAATACAGACATGCCGACGATACAAAATATCCCGGTAGGCCTGGAAACCACCCAACACGGCAACATCATCCACTGTTCCCAGGCCTACCCGGCGACTCTCTATTGCAATGCGAAACGCCTAGCTATTCTTGAAGGCGTTTACGCCGGTGACCAGTGCAGGAAGGCCACCCATCCAATAGGCTACCCGAATGGTTTCCGATATCTCTTCCTCAGTAGCTCCAAGTCCTCTGGCCCTGTCAGAAATAACTGCAACGCCGTCAGCATGCGCCAGAAGAGCATCGCAAAGCATTGTCATTAGAGTCTTGACCTTGGCGGAAAGCGCTCCGTCGGCCATTATCATCTCTCTACCGGAGCCGATGAGTTCTGCAAGCTTGGGGTCGCTGGCCTGCAAAGCTACTTGGTATGGCGGTGTCTGCTGTTGCATAGTGTTTCCTCCTCCATGAACCGTTAATGGTGATAGCAGCCTCAAGCTGCGGGAGAAGGATATCACTAAAAAGCTTATCGGTATGAGGGCTATTCGCTGTATGGGCATAGGTTACGTTTCGTTTAGTTAAAGTGTGGATGAATCGAATCCGATCGCAATACACTCACGCCTTAGACCAGGTGACAGGCGACCATTCGGCCATCAGATCTGGTTTCCAAGGCAGTATGGGGCGCCGCCTTACAGAAATCGTTGGGCATGGGACAGCGCTCCAAAAAGCGGCACCTGTCATCTGTATTGGTCGGCGTCGTTACTACGCCATTGATCTCGACTTCAGGACGCCGATAAGAAGGGTCAGGATTGGGAACGGCTGCCAGGAGAGCCTTGGTGTATAGATGCTTCGGACTACTCAAAAGCTCTTCGGTTTCACCCATCTCAACTATCTTGGCCATGTACATGACTGAGATACGATCGCACATGTATCGAGCTGTGGATAGTTCATGAGTATAGATAACCGATGCCCAGGTCCTTACGTAGAGTATTCATCACGCCAACGCGGACAGATACGTCCAGCATAGAAGTCGGTTCGGCGGTGACAGCTAGGGCAGGTCCCAAAATCAAGGCTCCTGCTATGGCGATCCGCTGTCTCTGGCCTCCCGATAGCTGATGAGGGTGTAGCCCGTCCACACGTCTCCACCAGGACCACCGAAAAAGTTGAAGTAGTTCCTCTGGTGCTAGGTACTTCGATTATGCCCATGGTGTACGTCCCCGTCGGAGTGGACGGCTCCGTAACTTCAGGCACTACAACCGCAGCGGCGACAGTAGGCTTAGCCGTTTTCGAAATCGGCGGAACGGGGGGCACTACCGGTTTCTCTGACTTACCCCTGCACGCCACGGCCACCAGCGCAATTAGCATACCTATCTTGAAATTCAGTCGGACATTTGCTCCGAAGCATCCTTCCCTCCTCTAAGAGCTTATGCTGTTACAAATGGCCTCATAAGTTCTTATTCAAACATAGTCCACACCAAGTACGTCCCGTACTTTCCACGAAGGTGGGTGGGGATTGATTTTAAAGAATCGGACACAAAAAAGAGAGGCAGTTTAGAAAGCCGCCTCTCCATTCTTGTTCGAATTGCACTACCGACTTGAAGAATCAGCTTTACAGTATGCCTACCTCAGCAGATACGTCTCGCATATATGTCGGCCTGATGATTAGCTCTGGAATACAGGCTCTCTGAGGAAGGCTGGCTATTAGCACAATCGCCTCAGCGGCATCATCCGAGGTGACCATGGTGTCGCGGGATTCTCTCGAAGGATTTACTGGGCGGCCGTTAAGAATCGGGGTGTCGACCTCCCCAGGAATGACCACGCTAGCACGGAGGCCGGTGTTCTTGAACTCCGCATTCAGAAAACTGGTGAAGTTTATAACCGCAGCCTTGGCCGCACCATACGCCATCCCCGCCAGAAGTCCGGGGTTGACTCCAGCCAGGGACGATACGTTGATTATCGTACCTTCGCCGCGCTCCTGCATGTTCGGCATGACAGCCTGACTCATGTACACGGTGCCCGTCAGGTTGGAGTCCATCACGCTACGAAGCTCCTCCGGGGTAGTGCTGAGAAGCATACGGTGTTGGGAGCTGTGCCCTGCATTGTTAATGAGCATATCCACCTGGCCAAACTCAGCCAAGACGTCTTTGACCAGCTGCAATCCAGCCTCTTTGTCCGCCACGTCAAACGAGGCGGCAGTAGCTGTTCCACCTGACGACTCGATCTCCTTTTGGAGATCTTCAACCTTCGAAGCTGTCCTGCCAACCAGGATTACCTTCGCCCCAGCCTTTGCCATCATGATGGCCGTACTACGTCCGATGCCACTTCCGCCGCCTGTAATAATGCAAACTTTCCCGTCCAGGCTCATATACCACCTCCCTGCTAATTATTCCAATGTTGCCGACCGAGTATAGCACCGCTCGGTCTTTCACTGTCATCCGCTGATGGCCAGAAGAAACAGGCCAGCCATGGCCAATCCCAGACCGGCAAACTGCAGACGAGTCACCTGCTCTTTGAAAATGAACAACCCGCCCAGCATGGGAATTATGGGATAGGTTATGGCTGCGGCTGCCACGATGGATATGACACCAACCTCAGCGCCTCTCGTAAACGCGAAGAGTCCGCCCGTTTCCGTGAGACCTATTGCTACAACACCAACAAGGAGAGGCACGGTCATTCGCTGCCACGGCCACTCTCTGCGGGCCGCTGCCAGGGGTGCAAACATAGCCAACGTGATGACCCTGCCCAGGAAAATAGGTAAAAACCAGCCGATATCCCTGGACAGGACCCCGATGCCAAACTGCCAGACACCGATTCCGAACATTGCCACGAATGCCAACAGTACTCCGAGTCCGACGACATCTCGAAAAGCCATGCCGGCCCGAATATTCACAGAAGCCAGGACGATACCACCAATGCTAGCCGCCGCTGCCAGGCTCTGGATTTCTGTGAGACGTTCCTTGGTAAAAATGAATGCCAGTATTATCACAACCACAGCGAACGCGGATACTATCGGGGACACAATGGCGACTGGCCCTATCTGCAATGCCCTGTAAAAAGAGAGGTAGATTACGAAACCGATTACAGAGAGAGCCACGAGAAATGCCCAATTGGCCGGAGAAACCATTGCCACGTCAGATGTGGCCAGAAAGTAGCCTACTGTGGCGAGGATGCTGACGACGTGAACACCGACAATGGTCCTGAGAATACCCAGTCGCTTGGATACGACAGCCGTGATGAAGTCAGCAATGCCCCAGCCAATTGATGCCGCTACACCTAATAATAGGCTTTCGAGGACTACGTTCAATTAAGCAGGCTAAACCATAATTTATTATGGCTAAGTCTGTTCAACGCCCAGCTCCTTGCGTCGGTGTAGATAATCTATGATGTCAGCCCTGGTGAGCATGCCTATCAGTCGTCCCTGATAAAGCACGGGCGTCTGATGTATGGAATTCTCCGCCAATAGCCCCAGGGCGTCTGAGAGATCTTCATGCGGCTCGACGGAAAGCACTGGCATAGGTGCCATGATATCTCTAACAGGAGTTGTAGGCCACCTAGCTCTGTCCACCTTCTTGACGTCTGTCAGCGAGATAATACCTGTCAGGAGGTTGTCTTCGCACACCGGCATCGCCCTGACTCCCCCTCTCATGAGGTGCTCGACGACGTCGTAAACGGACAAGTCAGGGTCTATAAAGTCCAGCGACGGACGCATGACATCCCGTACATGGACGCCCTGCATCACAGCCTCTGCTTCCATTTCCCGCAGGTTTGATCGCGCTGCAAAGTAGATGAAAAAGCCAATCACTGCGAACCAGGGTCCCCCTATACCTCCTAGCAAAAGAGGAATTGGTCCGAAAATTTGTGCAACACCAACGACGATCATTAGCAGCCCGACGCCCTGACCAATAAACGATGAGATTTTAGTGGCCCGGCCGTAATTTCCAGAAAAGGCCCATATTATCGAGTGCAGAATCCGGCCACCATCCAAGGGGAAGGCTGGTAGCATATTGAAGATCGCCAAAAGTAAATTGATGAACCACAGGTACCCTAAGATGGCTTCTATGGGAGACAAAAGTGGACCGCCTCTAAATAGCGGTGTTGTTCGCAAGGCCTCTCCGTTGATGATTTGAAGTATCAAGAAGAAAACAATGGCCAGAACTAGGCTAGTCAGCGGCCCTACAACAGAAATTGTGAATTCGTCTTTCGCCCGTCGTGTATCCGCATCCAAGTTGCTGACACCCCCCAGCACAAAAAGCGTAATGCCCTGCACCGGGAATCCCATGGATTTCGCAACGAAGGAGTGTGCCAGCTCGTGAATCAATACAGACGCGAATAGGGCCAGTGCGGATGCCAGTCCAAGAGTCCACCGGGCGGCTGAAGACCAGTCGGAATTTGCGGCTACCAGGTAAGATGTCGATAGACTAAAAGTCAGCAGTAGCAAAATGAAGAACCAGCTGTAATGAATACCGATATCGATACCGGCGATCTTACCCAGGTGAAATGTAGACTTCACGGGTCTTACTCCATTGTCGTCACGTCAGCGGAGACGTTCGATAAGTTGACTCGGTTTAAGAAGAATCCAATTTAGCCCGCTAGAGTGACGCCTATGAGACTGCCGATTCCGTAGGTCACCGCTGCGGCTGCGCCTCCAGCCAGCAGCATGCGTAGCGATCCCATGTACCAACTCTTCCTTGATGCCAGAGATAACGCGCCGCCCACCAGTACCAGGGCGATGACGCTGAGCACAGCGCTCAATGCAAATGCGGGTCCACCCAGATTCAGGATGTAGGGGAGAATCGGAACGATTGCGCCACCAACGAAGGCCGTGAAAGAGCTTAACGCCGCTCCTACGGGCGATCCCAGATCGTCCGGATCCAACCCCAGTTCCTCACGAGCCATTGTATCCAGCGCCACCTGAGGATTACTCATGATTCGCGCGGCAACCTTCTTGGCCTCCTCCTCCGATAGGCCTTTAGCCTGGTAGATGAGTACCAGTTCCTCTTCTTCTTCTTCAGGGAACTCCTCTAGCTCGGCGGCCTCTATGCCAATCTGATACTCGTAGACGTCCCGCTGCGACCGCACAGAGACGTACTCGCCCGCCGCCATGGAGAACGCCCCCGCCAAAAGACCAGCCACGCCAGCCAAAAGAATGAATGAGGCGTTATCCGTGCCGCCTGCGACACCCATAACCAGGCTGAAGTTAGATACGAGGCCATCGTTAACGCCCAAAACAGCAGCTCTTAGGCTCCCACTACCTCCACTGAACCGATGCCAACGCTCTCTGCGAAACGCCTCCATTGGATCGACGCCATCCGCCATCTCACGCAGCGCTCTAGCATGCCTTCGCTCTTCGGTGGCAAAGTCTTTGGCCTCGGGATCAGCAGCATAAGCTGCGACGTACTTGGCCTCTCCCCTGAGCAGCCATGGCACGATTTTAGCCGTGCCAAATATGCTAGCGCCTCTTTGGTATAGACCTATCTTTAGGCCTCCGACAGCGGGCTCCAACTGAGAGACATCCATCCCGAGTTTCTCCGCCCAACGTGAGGCGTGCCGCATCTCCGCTTCTACCAGTTTTGTGAAGAGCTCTGACTTGGCTGGGTCAGGTTCAACCTCAGCCATGGCTCGGTACATAGCCGCGGCCTTCAGTTCCGCCGTCAGATAGTCACGGTACTGCTTAAGTCTTTGTGGGCTTGGGGAATCAACCAATACTTGTGCCGCACTCCTATATTTTGTCAGACATGGGGTCAGGCGTTAGGAATATATCATGAAATCACTGACCTATAAATGAAGAGAGGGAAACTTTGCAAAAGTGTGAACTGGTATTAGAGGCGAGAAGCCTATTAAGAAGAGGCTAGGATCTTGGAGACCGTGTCGACAAGGAGACGTATATCGAAGGGTTTTGGTATGAACTTCTCAATTCGATTATCTCAAAGTTGTGCCCTTGTTACTCGTGTAGAGGAGATAACTATCACTTTGAATTCGTCTGCTTCGGCATCCGGAGAAGCACTACGAATGTCATTCAGCAGGCCCCAACCTGTGCCGCCCGGCAATTCCAGGTCTAACAATAACAAGGCAGGTACTTTATTCGAGGCCAACCAGCCCGCGTTTATCGTCAGGAAACGTAGTAGTTCGTACTCTGCAGAGCTATTGCGGGAGGTGTGAGGACCGGAATATGCAAAGGGGCCGTTCGCCGAGATGTACGAGGCAATGGCCGGAAATGTCCTGGTGGACTGGCTGTTCATGCTTAGCCTGACATACGTGGGTGTCGCCCTGCTACTGGGTTTGACCGTGAAGCTCGGCGCTTACACCGGCGTCCTTATGATGGCCCTAATGTACACGGCAGTGTTCATCCTACCAAAGCACAACCCATTTCTGGACGAGCATATCGTCTAGGCCATCATCATGATAGGCCTGGCAGCAACGGCATCTGGCGCAACGATGGGCCTGGGCCGCAGGTGGGCGACGATCCCTCTGGTGAAGCGCTACCCAATCTTGGAATAAACAGGCCACGAAACGCCAACTTAAGCAGAAGGACCTCTCAAATCGAGAGGTCCTTCTTCATTAACCTTTAGTTCAAATCTCCTACGCCTTGGCAAGCCGCTCCCGAATGGCCTTCAACCTGTCCAGATTCGCCTTGTCCGGACCCTTCTTGTCCTCGCCCGGCACCTCCAGCAAGAATGGCGTGTTTTGGAAGGCTGGGTGCGCCATTATGGTCTCAAATCCACTGAGCCCTATATGTCCATCCCCAATGTTTTCATGCCTGTCAACGCCTGATGCTAGCTCCACCTTGGAGTCGTTGGCGTGAACAACCACCAGGCGGTCCAACCCGATCTCCTTTTCGAATTCGGCCATGGCGCTTTCAACGCCGTCCGGGTCGGCGATATTGTACCCGGCTGCAAAGGCATGCTCTGTATCCAGGCAGATCTTCAATTGAGGGTGGTCCACCGCTTTCATCAGGCGACCCAGTTCGCCGAATGAGGCTCCAATTTGGGCACCCATGCCAGCACAGTTCTCTATGATAAGTTGAACGCCTGGAGGGCTCTCTGCAAGCACCTTTGAAAGGGCTTCAACAGCCTGATCCAGTACCGCATCGAAGCCAACACCCTTGTGACTGCCGGAGTGAAAAATAACGCCCTCTGCGCCAATTTGACCCGCTGCGTGCATGTTCTGTCCCAAGGCCACGATTGACTTTTCCACGAACTCCGGTGTGCCACCAATGTTTACCAGATACAGCCCATGTATATAGGTCGACCTTATGCCAGCCTCTTCAATCGCCTCCCGAAAGGCGATGATCTGGTTTTCGTCCAAAGGCTTGAAGGCCCACGCTCGGGGAGAAGACGCAAATATCTGGATGGTCTCCGCACCAATCTCCTGCGCTCTGCCAACGGCCTTTGGGATCCCGCCTGCGGTCGAAACGTGCGCGCCCAAATCCATAAGTATCTCCTGATTCAAATTGTTGCTGATGCGAGGACAGATTATAAACTTTAGACCACTTCAAAGCCAGTAGATCGCCTTCGGTCCCGTAACTACCGTTCCAACGGGATATCGAGTGGCTGACCCCGAGTAAGTGGTTCTGTTATTCTTAATGAGCAGTGGATGGTCAGAGATTCAATTCCGCGTTATATCTGATTGGACGCGCCAAATTACACGCCTAAGGAGTCAGACCTATATGCCTGAAAAGACAATTGCCATTTATAGCCCAGGAGACATGGGTTCCGGTGTCGGAAAGGTCCTGGGAGAGAACGGCTTCGACGTTATCACCTCGTTGGACGGCCGGAGTTCCCGCACGAAAGACCTTGCCGCGTCCTCCAAAATACGAGACGTTGGTAGCATAGACAACATGGTGAAAGAGGCCGACCTAATCCTATGCATTATGGTTCCCTCCAACGCCACATATGCGGCAGAACTGGTAGCAGAGTCTTTGCAATCAACCGGCGAAACAACCTATTACGCCGACTGCAACGCCATCTCCCCAGACCGCACCCGCACCATAGGGGAAATCATATCCAGCGCAGGCGGGAAGTACATTGATGGCGGCATCATCGGCGGCTCACCAAACCGCGGTGAGGCTCCCAGGTTCTACGTCTCCGGGCCGAACGCCTCCGCCATGAGCGACCTTGACGGCAAGGGCATCGCGGTCCGCGATATGGGTGGCGAAATCGGACACGGCTCCGGTATCAAGATGTGCTACGCGGCGCTCACCAAAGGCACATCGACGCTGCAGATAGCTCTTCTATCCGCAGCTGAGGCGATGGGTCTCTCCGACCAGCTACGCGCCGAGTTCGAAAGCAGCCAGCCCAATGCACTGAAGCAGATGGACACAGGCATTTCCCGCCTCCCACCAAACGCCCACCGCTGGATCGGTGAAATGGAAGAGATATCCGACGCCTTTGAGCAGGTCGGCGTATCGCCGTTTTTCCACAGGGGCGCGGCTGATATTTACCGGCTGCTGAGCCAGACGCCTTTCGCATCTGAAACGCCAGAGACGGTGGACCGAAACAGGCCCACCAGCACAACCATCAAGGCGGTCGTCGAACTGCTCGATACCGTAGTGGCAACTGGAGACTAGTCCACGCAAATGAAAGCCCTTTACGTAAATGAGCCGGGGACTGAACCTGATTTAGAGGTTCGAGATGTTCCGGTCCCCGGCGTTGCTGACGACCAGGTCCTTGTTCGTGTTGCGGCGTGCGGCCTGTGCCACCATGACGTCGCAGTCATGGCCGGCCTTCTGCGCAGAGACGTAAGCAGAGACATCATCCTTGGGCACGAGATCTCAGGGGTTATTGAACGTGTCGGAGTGTCTGTGAACTCCTTCAACGAAGGCGACCGAGTAGTGGCGACCTTGACTGCCTTTTGCGGCAACTGCGACCGCTGTCTAGCAGGTCACCAGTACCGCTGCAGAGAAGGTCAGGGTATCGGTCACGGCATTAACGGTGGCTTCGCCCATTTTGTGGTTTTGCCCGAGACATCTTTGGTGCTTATCCCCGATGGCGTTGATCTAGTTGATGCATGCTTAGCTGCGTGCCCGGTAGGAGTCACGATTCAGGCCATATCCGACGTAGCAAAAGTAAGGCCAGGTGAGACCGTCCTGGTGGCTGGTGCTGGTGGAGGCCTGGGAATTCATGCCATTCAAGTTGCAGCGGCGAAGGGAGCCCGGGTAATCGCAGTTACCACCTCTCCGGACAAGATTCCAACTATAGAATCCCTTGGCGCAGAGGTTGTTCTTTCAACAGAAGACCTGGACTTCTCAGAAATAGTGCTGGCGTTAACAGGCGACGAAGGCACAGACGTCGTCCTGAACACCGTGGGCTCAGCTGTGTTTGACTCTTGCTTGGCAAGTCTATCGCAGTT
>CAJWRP010000027.1 GCA_913046025.1 uncultured Chloroflexota bacterium | reverse complement strand
CACTGTTCCGCCAACCTCGACGATAATGACGTCCGCGCCAGACTCCTCGGCAAGGCGCAGGATGTGCCGTTTGATGGCGTCTGTCACATGGGGAATGGCTTGGATTGTGCCTCCCAGGAACTCACCCCTTCGCTCCTTGGAGATGATGTCGCTATATATCTGGCCTGCCGTGAGATTAGACATCCTGGTCAGGTCCATATCGATGAACCGCTCATAGTGGCCTAGGTCCAGGTCCGTCTCGCAGCCGTCCTTGGTCACGAATACCTCGCCATGTTGATAGGGAGACATGGTTCCGGGGTCCACGTTCAGGTATGGGTCTAATTTAAGGACGGATACGGACACTCCGCGGCTTTTGAGAATGCGCCCAAGTGAAGCGACGCTTATCCCCTTTCCCACGGAACTGACCACACCACCGGTAACGAAAATATACTTGGTCATAATCTCAAGGATCTCCAAATGCTGGTTAGGAGGTGAAATTCAAATGACAAAAAAGACGCAAGTGTAACGGGTTACGTTTCGGGTAAATACTTGCAAGAGACAGGGGATGGAAGGGGCAGTTCGACCGTGAGAGGCTGTTGGTGGGTGGGTGAGAAGTGCTCCCTGGCACTACCCAAGCCTCTTATAGCCGGAAAAAGCTGCGTTTGCGAACGCCACTATCTAGTAATATCCCCTTGCTGGATTGATGTTGAAGCCAGTATATGCAGGCCCTAAATCCTATGTCAATTTAATATTAACAAGAATTGGCCCAAATGTGTTCTGTGGCACATTTTCGCGGCGAGTCTCAGATATACGGGCTAAACAGCCTGTATTGACATTTGGCAGCACGGCCAGGGTCTCAGCATACACTGAATTAAGGAGCTTATTGAAAGATATGGAGATTTCACTGGCAGTTTACCTTATGTTCGTAAACAGGGCTCTTGATGGCATGATTGGTATTGTTGAAGGCATGGGAGACCACCTCGCCAACAGCAGGCCAAACTTGAGGGAAGCCAATTCACCTTACGCCATCCTTTTCCATTGCATTGGCGTCTGTCACTACTGGATAGGCACTTTAGTTGCTGGTCGCCACACCGACAGGAACCGCCCGGCCGAGTTTATTGCCACAGGGAGTGGTGCTGATCTGAAGAAATTGGTATCCGCTCTAAAGCTACAGATGCGGACAGATCTCAATTCAGTGGCCGGCGACCAGCCCTTGGCGATTATGCCAAACCCTGAATACACTCCCCTGCCCGGCTACGCTCAGTGGACTCAAGGGGCCGTTCTCATCCATTTGCACGAAGAACTCGCTCAGCATCACGGGCAGATGGAGCTAACTCGCGATATTCTTATTAGAAATAGATTTCACCAATAATCCCTTCTTGAACTATTCCTGAATCTGATAATATGCATCATCGCCCGGTCCATATACATCATGGCTGTCATGACCCCTGTCGCGACTAACCGGCGATGATCGCCGCCACGATATCGTAATCTATAATAGTTCCCTCCATTTTGGACTTGATTCCTTACAACATGGGATGTGCCAGAGAACCATTCGGTTCAGACCCGCTTGGGTTCTTCTGTTCACTAAAAATTACATAGGGAGCAATTCGGTGCATCTGTCGCATCGTCGTGGTATCGTGGGTTAGCGAAATTCGTCACCCGACAAGGCAGCTATCTAATATATGGCCAACCCCTCCTCAGGTCAGGCTCCTGGCCAGGCGAACAGTTTATGGACCGTCGATTTCGTACTCAATATGCTTGTCGGCCATTTCATGTTTGCTGGCTATACCTCTCTCATCACCATCGTTCCATCCTACGTTCTGCACCAGGGCGGCCAGGAATGGCAACTGGGCATAATCATCGGGTCGTTCGGACTGGTTGCCATGTTCATTCGCCCCTTTGCAGGTCGGTGGGTGTATAAGTTTGGGGCCAAGCAAATTGCCATTATCGGCACAGTAATAATCGCAATTGGGTCCCTGCTGTACATAGTCTCTCCCGGCCCATGGTGGCTTGTTCCGATACGAATGGGTCAGGGTATAGGCATAGCCATGGCTCCCGTAGCGACTAGTACAATTGTCGCTAACCTGGCTCCCGCGCACCGCAGGGCAGAAGCCATGTCCTACATGGGGGCGTCCATCAATGTGGCGTTCTTATATGCGCCTGTGGTGGCCTCCCTGATACTTGGCTTCGCCGGGTTCAAGTACGCCTTCTTGTTTTCATGTAGCTCTGCGTTGATGGCTGCGCTGCTGGCATCTCGCCTATCATCTGCCAGAGTATCACCGCCCGCCGAAGTATCTACGGATACACCAACCGAAACGGTCCCACTGATATCCAGGGCCGCACTCTTCCCTGCCATCGTATTCATGGCATATACATTTACTACCGCGCCTGTAAATACCTTTTTGCCGATCTTGGCCGACGAGCGCGGTCTTGGCAACCCAGGCTTATATTTCACTGTCTGGTCTGTGACATCCATCGCCGGCATGATGGTCTCAGGGCCAGTAGCGGACCGCTTCGGCAGGGCGACAGTGATCGTGCCTGGCTTAATGCTTACAGCGTGCGCCATGTTTTTACTTAACATCGCAAACATGCCGGCTATGCTCTGGGGTGCAGGATTTCTTGCAGGCGTCGGGTTTGGCTTAATACAGCCCGGCATACAGTCCCTGGTTATTGATAGAGTCTTGCTCAGAGAACGCAGCTCCGGGGTGGCGACGCTGCAGCAGGCGTGGGATGTCGCCGGTTCAGGTGGCGCGTTCATTATCGGGCCGTTGGGTGGACTGATAGGCGTTGCCAACTCGTTTGGGGTTACGGGCGTGGGTGCGCTGGTGGGAGTTGTGGGGTTCGTCGTAGGAAACAAGAGGGGACCTGCGTTGACACCGAGTCGGCAGACCGACATTGTCGAATCCGATGATTGACCCGCGGAGCGTAGCGGTTGCCCTCGGACGTGCACGCCTTGACAGCCAGTGCGAAGCCGATACAATCATTTTTTCGGACAGAGCTATTATAGCGTCTCAGTTGTACTCCAAGTTATGAGAATCTGAGTGAAAGCTATCTATCAAAAATAAGGGGAGGACTAATGAACGGAGCAGAACTTAAAGAGAAGGTAAATTCCGGAGGCATCATCTATGGCACCATGATCAGCCTTGGGCGGAACCCCAGGTGGTCCACGCCGTACGCCAGCTTTGGGCTGGATTACGTAATCATCGACACGGAGCACTCGCCAAGAGGTCGTGATGAGGTCGCCGACTTCATCGCTGCCTTCCAGTTCAGCGGCGTTGCGCCCATAATACGCATCCCAATTCCTGACTCTCACTACGTCACTATGGCGTTGGATGCGGGTGCCCACGGTATATTGGCGCCGTATTGCGAGACTGTTGAAGAGGTAAAGGAAGTTGTTGGCGCTGCCAAGTGGCGTCCTCTCAAGGGCGAGCTAGCCCGCAAGGCTGTCGATAACGACGAGCTGCCAAGCCAGGCCAGCAGAGAGTATCTCGAGAATCGCAATCGCAACAACGTCTGCATAATCGGCATCGAGAGCACTCCGGCCATTGCCAACCTGGAGAACATTCTGAAGGTGAAGGGCATTGATGCCATATTCGTCGGCCCTAACGACCTGAGCATAAGCCTGGGCGCACCCGATCAGTACGATCACCCGGACTACGAGGCTGCTCTAAGAGAGATCATCGCCAAGTGTCAGGCGGCCAACACGCCAGTGTTGATGCACCACCAGACCGTGGCGCTGACGATCAAGTGGCTGAAAGAGGGCGCAAAGTTCGTTCTCTACAGCAGCGACGGACGCAGCCTGCACAACGCATATCGTACGGAGTTCGGCGAGATCAAGATGGCCGCCGAGGGAACTTCCGGTGACACCGGCGAGTCTGACGAGGTAATTTAAGAGCTGTTAGCTATTGGCCACCAGCGGTCAGCGATTCGATCTATAAGAATCGCTGACCGCTGAAACCTGAGCGCTGATTGCCCCGCGAGGAGCTATTTATGACCTGGGAATTTATTAGAGTTAACGGACCTTACGGTGGGGTCACCGAGGGGCCTGCATGGGACGGAACTGGCCTGATTTTCTCGCACATACCCGCCAGTCGCATATACAGGTACGATCCGCAAACGAATCGCTCTACCCTCTACAGAGAGGACACTAATCAGGCTAACGGCCTTGTGTTCGACCCTCAGGGCAGGCTGTACGCGTGCGAGGGTGGCAGACGCCGTGTCGTTCGCTACGAGGCTGATGGCAGCACCACAGTCCTAGCCGACGGCTTCGAGGGCAAGCGGCTGAACGTGCCCAACGACGTGGCGGTGGACCTGCAGGGCCGAGTCTGGTTCACGGACCCGTACTACGAGGGCGCTGGAGGAGAGTGGAGCAAGGACCGGGCCAACAAGGACCTGGACCACGACTCCGTGTATCGCCTGGACGAGGGTTCAGATGGCAAGTGGAGTATTACTCGGGCCACTTTCGATACCTCTCGACCTAATGGCCTGCTATTCTCATTGGACCACCAGACGCTATACGTGGCGCAGAGTGGCCGCGAGGTGGATGAGAAGCGTCAGCTTAGGGCATATCCCGTCAACAGCGATGGCAGTCTGGGCAGCTTCACAGTCCTGCACGACTTCGGCGCGAACCGGGGCATCGATGGCATGGTGCTGGACGTGGAAGGGAACATTGTTGCTACGGCTGGCAATCACAAGGGAGGGCCAGGGCCTATGATTTACGTCTTTTCTCCCTCAGGCGAAGTCTTAGAGACCCACCCCACGCCTGCAGACCAGCCCACCAACTGCACTTTCGGCGGGCCCGACATGACGACGCTGTATGTCACCAACGGCGGCGGCGATGTGTTCCAGGCTGTTACAGAACGGCAAGGCCGCCTGCACTACCCTAAATAAGCGCGACTTTCATTAACCTTCTTAATTGCGAGAACACCTAGAAGGGCGAGTTAATCCTTTAAAGCATGTCAGGTTTTGCTACAGGAGCGCGTAATGCCTAACGTGATAGTTGGGATTCATGGACTCTCTAACAAACCGGAGAGAGATACGCTAAAAGAGTGGTGGGAAGCTTCTATCCGGGAGGGGCTGGTAAAGAATTTAGGTATCAGAGAGGCCGCCTTCGAATTTAGGATGGTCTACTGGGCCGATTTTGTTTGCCGTTAACCGCTGCATGTCGAGCCCGATTTCATTCACGACGCCCTCTACAATAGACAGCCATATCTGAATGCCCCTGATGGGTCTCTGGAGCAGTACGAGGACAGCTGGGCAGATGGTGCACGCGCGCGAATCGGGTCTTTTCTTGGCCCATTGTCTGACAGGGTCATGAAAACTGTCGGCAAAGGGCGTCTGACCAATTACCTGCTGCGAGCAAAATTGCAGGACCTGTCTTTTTACTATGACAGGACGAAGAGATTGCGAGGTCGTGACGGCGTGGAAGCTGAGGCCCGCGCAGTTCTGAAGAAAGACCTGGAAAACGCTTTGGTCAAAGCGAACGGCAACAATCTCATGCTCATAGCCCACTCTATGGGTTCGATCATCGGCTATGACGTGCTCAGGGACCTCGATCGTAAACCTCGTAAATCCGAAGAAGAAATCGAGTTTATCTTGCATGACTTTATTACCATAGGCTCACCGCTGGGAGTTGGCCTGGTAAAAAACAACGTGAGAGGGGAACGCTCCTACTCTAAGCCATCCCTCAGAACGCCTACCGTGGTTAAACGAAGGTGGGCGAACTATGCCGACCGCAAGGACCCGGTCGCCTTCGACTCACACCTGAGGGACGACTGCGGAGCCAACTCATCCGTCGTACGCGTGGAGGATGACCTCGTAACAAACGATTACACCGCGCAGGACGACCGCAATCCACATAAGTCCTACGGCTATCTGAGGACGCCGGAGATATCCATGCACATACAGCAATTTATCGAAGCAGGTGATAGCAATTCTTGAATCCCAAATAGTAGTAATTGGCGGAGGCATCGCGGGTGCGTCCGCCGCCCTCCATCTGGCTGAACACGGACGCCAGGTCACCATCATCGAACGTGGCGAGATAGCTTCCGAGGCCTCCGGGTTGAACATGGGCGGCCTTGGTGGCATGGGCTGGGGTAAGTCCCCTGACCTGCAGTCACACCTCACCATGGGCAGCCTGGACATATTTCGCCGCCTTCAGTTGGACATGGGCTACGACATCGAGTTCCGCCTCAGCGGGACGCTGCAGGCCGTCCAGACCGACGAGGAGTTCGATTACGCTAGAAACCGTGTCAAAACACTGACCGAACAGTGCTACGAACTGGCGCTGCTGACTCCTCGTGAGGCCCGCGCCATCGAGCCCGAGGCCAGTCCCGACATCAAGGGGTATGTTCTTGTAACTCAACGCGGTCAGGCAGATCCCGTTAAGGCGACTAAGGCTTTTGCGTCTGCGGCGGAGGCTCAGGGCGCTAAAGTGCTGACTGGCCACGGGTTAACCGGCATTGAACAGACCAGCGACGGCACCTACACCCTAGCCACCACACAGGGCGAGATCCATTGTGAGCACCTAGTAGTAGCAGCGGGAGCGTGGTGCTCTCAAGTAGGCGCGATGCTGAGTCTCGATATTCCCATCGTAGCGGTCCGGGGACAGATGTGGGCCACAGAGAGTCTACCCCCTTCCGTGTTTCATACCGTTTCCGGGGCGGAATCTGCGTTGCGTTGGCAGAACGACCCCGGCAACGACGAGACCAATCCTTCTGACCTTACCCATATTGATGGCCGCCGTATGACGCGTCACCTCTACGGTCGCCAGCGTCGCAACGGCGAGATCGTTTTTGGCGGCGACCGGGAGGCTGTAGGTTACGTTAGCAACGTTGATCCCCAAGGCATCGAAGTTAACAAGAGCCATGTTGGAGAGGTCCTGCCCTTCCTCAAAAACGTCCCTATCAAACGGACCTGGTCCGGACTCATGCCCTTCCCCCTCCACGGCAAGCCCATCATTGGCCGGATTCCGCAGCGAGTCAACCTGTACGTTGTGACTGGTCTGGCTTCCTCGGGCTTTGGCAGGGGGCCCATGGCAGGCAAGTTCGTGGCGGACCTACTGCACTCCGGTGAGGCACATCAGGTATTGAGTGAGGCCGACCCTGCGCTTTGCGTAAAAGAGGCCTAGTTTCGCTCTTTGCACAGTGATGAGCCCTTTCCCGGCGTATCTTGGGCGTATCTGGACTCAAAATTCCCGTTCCCCTATAATCGGGGCTCCGAATAAATATTGGTTGGAAAGCAAGAAATGAACCTGGAGGGACTACTTCAATGGCAGATGAGACCATTCGAATTGGCTTCGTAGGCGCGGGCGCTAACACAGAGCTCAGGCACATACCTGGCTTTCAGGCCATGGACGGCGTGGAGTTGGTGAGCGTTGCCAACCGCAGCCGGGCGTCTGGACAGCGGGTCGCAGATAAGTACGGCCTACCCACCGTTTACGATAACTGGGTTGAGCTAATCGAGTCTGATGACACCAACGCCATATGTATCGGCACCTGGCCATACATGCACTGCACACTGGTTCTCGCGGCGTTGGAGAACGAAAAGCACGTTATGACGGAGGCCCGTATGTCCGCCACGGCGGAAGAGGCCCACATCATGCGGGAGGCGGCCAAGCTTCACCCCGGCATCATCACGCAGATCGTTCCGGCTCCGCATACCTTGAAGGTCGACAAGACCTTGCAGGGACTAATTGCCGACGGTTACCTGGGCGACATCCTGTCCGTGGACATGGTCGTGCATGGAGGTGGCTTCCGTGAGGGCGAGCGGGACACTCCTTTCCACTGGCGCAATGACAGAGACTTCAGCGGATACAACATCATGCAGATGGGTATTTGGTACGAGGCCATGATGCGCTGGATTGGCCCTGCCGCGACAGTCCAGGCCCTCACGCGCATTCACGTGAATGCGCGCTACGACGGCGACGGTAATCGCAAAGTCATTACGATACCTGACCATGTAGAAGCCTTGTTGGAGATGTACTCTGGCCCGGTGGTCCGCATGCGATTCAGCACGATCACTGGCCTGTCTCCTAGTGATGGTGTCTGGCTATTCGGTTCTGAAGGCACCATTCATCTGGACTCTGCCAGCATGACGCTACGAGGCGGTCGCAAGGGTGACAGCGAGCTATCGGAGATACCCATTCCAGCGGAGAACGCCGGTAGCTGGCGAGTTGAAGAGGAGTTCATCAACGCAATTCGCGGCAAGGAGCCCATCACGCACAGCGACTTCGATACAGGTGTGCGCTACATGGAATTCATGGAGGCAGTCACCGCTAGCTCCCAAAGTGGCGAGAAGGTGCATCTGCCTCTTTAGAATTCTGTTTTATCGGATAAATTGTTAATACAGGCTGCGACGACATACGGATGCCAATCCAGTTGTCGCAGCCTGATATGAGTCTTGCCCAATTTGGGCTTCGAAGGATCTCTGATGGATTACAAAAGCCTACTGTCGCACAACCGACCCGCGGAAGTTGATGTCCCCGCAGGCCTAAAGGCAGACACAAAGTACATATTCTCTGTGACCAACGCCGTGCCAGAGTTTATAGATGTGGAGAAGTACTCCACTGCCGCCAGGGACGTGGTATTGCGAGAGGGTAAGGACCTGGCCCCGTACCCCCCGCCCAACGGCCACGAGGGATTACGCAGGCTTATTGCTGAGAACCTTCGTGATAATCGTTCAGCTGATGTAGATATAGACTCGGTCCTTCTTACCGATGGGGCCGGCGGCTTCATCAGAATGTACCTGGACGCTTTCATAGACCCTGGCGACGTAGTCTTTGTGGAGGAGTTCAGCTACCTGGGGACCCTTCGCCTGTTGCTGTCCAAGCGGGCGGAGGTAGTTCACATCCCTACAGACGAACAGGGCATGAACACGGAAGAACTGGAGAGAGCTATCAAGGCTGTCAAAGCCCAAGGCAAAACAACCAAGCTAATCTACGCCATCTCCGTCTATCAGAACCCGATGGGCGTTACGCTGAGTGAAGCGCGACGCAAGCACATGGTCAAGATAGCTCAGGATTACGGGGTGCCCATTCTGGAGAACGAATCTTACGCCGACTTTCGTATCGACGGCGACCCGTTGCCGCCTTCTATGCTTAGCATGGACGATCAGGACGCCGTGGTTTACGTGTCTTCGTACACCAAACTACTGGGATGTGCCTTACGCCTGGGATACGGCGTAGCCCCTCTAGCTGTGCAAGAGCTTCTCCAGCCCCATCGCCCCAGCCACCTGGCGGGCATGATGGTCTACGAATACCTGCGATATCACAAAGACGATCATATCGAGAGAGTTAGCAAGGGACTGATGGCGCGCCGGGACGCACTCCTGTCAGCGCTGGAACAGAATTTCCCGCCCAGCTGTACATGGACCAAGCCCACTGGCGGTATGATGCTCTGGGTCCAGCTGCCCGAGGGTGCGGATACTTGGAAGGCCCTCGATCACGCCGTTGACGCCGATGTGAAGTACAACCCCGGTGGTGTGTTCCGCGCTGACAGAGGTTGTAATAATTACCTGCGCCTGACCTACAGTCACAACACGCCGGAAGAGATACACGAAGGCATCAAGACCTTGGCGGAGGTTTTTAGACAAGAGGGGTTCTTTGAATAATCAAGAGGCGATTCCAACGTTGCCGCTTTAATGACATATGTAGCAGATCTTCATCTGCACTCGCCTTACGCTATGGCGACGAGCCGACATCTAAATTTCGAGGTCCTGGCAAAGTGGGCTGGAATCAAGGGCATAGACCTGCTGGCCACAGCCGATTTTACCCATCCTCTTTGGTTCCAAGAGACAAAGCAGAAGTTGACAGATAAAGGCAACGGTCTTTATGAGTTCGATGGCGTCAGTTTCGTTCTTGGCACAGAGGTCAACTGTAATGGCCAGCAAGGCGGTCGAAGCCGTCGGGTTCACGTGTTGATTCTTGCACCAGGCCTGGAAATCGCATCGCTCATAACCGATTCGCTATCCACCAAAGGAAAACTCGCAAGCGACGGCAGGCCAACCGTCCACCTGACTCCCAGGCAGCTCTTGGAAACCCTGCTGCACATTGATGACCAGATCATCCTCATTCCGGCCCATGTATGGACTCCCTGGTTCGGCATATTCGGCTCCAAGTCTGGATTTGATTCGCTGGAGGAGTGCTTTGGCGATCTGAAGCAACACGTTTTGGCCATAGAGTCTGGGCTGTCCAGTGACCCCGCGATGAATTGGCAAATCCCCGACCTGGACAATGTGTCCATTGTCTCTTTTTCAGATGCTCATTCGGCGCCCAAATTGGGTAGAGAGCTAACCAAGTTTGAGGGAGAGCTCAGCTACCAGGGACTCTTCGATGACATCAAGAACCAGAACATACACAGCACCATGGAGTTCTTTCCAGACGAGGGCAAGTACCATAGCACCGGACATAGGAAGTGCGGAGTCTGCTGGTCGGCTGAGGACGTGTGCCAAAATGGCGAGCTTTGTCCTGTCTGCGGCCGCAAATTGACGCTGGGAGTTTCCCATCGGGTGGAGCAGTTGGCCAAAAGGCACGTTGAGACATGGAAGGACGAATTCGGATTTACGCTGGCAGCCAACGGGAGGCCAGCATTCAAGTCTGTAGTGGGTCTTCAGCAAATTGTTGCCGAGGGGTTGCGCCGTGGAGTAAATACCAAAGGCGTTACAGATCTGTACTTTACTCTCGTAAACGAGTTCGAGTCGGAACTCAACGTGCTGATGGATGTTGATATCGGTGACGTCGCCCGGTTGTCGGGCGATAGGATCGCCGAAGGCGTGTCCCACGTGCGTATGGGAAATATTTCAATTCAGCCCGGCTTCGACGGCCAGTTCGGCAAGGTCTCCGTCTGGCCAATCTAAGTCCTCGAATTTTGAATTTGTTCCCGAGTGCCTACAGACTGCAGGGACAGCATATGCCGAAAGGCTCAACCAACAGGCTTGTATTGCAGGGGGACGAGACATGGCAATTGAGTTTGCAGACCAGATGCAGGAGTTCATATCCAGCGCCTTGGATGACAGGCTGTTTTGTGCGTTAGGTACTGCCTCTAGTGACGGCATACCTAACATCAGTCTCAAGGGCAGCATGGCAATTTATGACAGCGAGACCCTCTCATACTGGGAACGGGTAAAGGGCTCTGCACTGGACAATGTTGTCGAGAACCCCAATGCGGTTATCTTCTACCGGAATCCTGGAGAACGCATTAATTGGCGTTTTCACGGTAAGGTCACTGTCCACGACTCAGGCGAAGTTTGGGACAAGGTCAAAAGCATTACCCCGCAGGGCGAGCTTGACCGCGACCCTGACCTCAAGGGCGTGGCCGTGTTGATAAGGGTTGACGCCATCACCGACCTGGGAAGGAACGTGCTTCAGTCCAGGTGACCGACCTCTATTATGGCCGCTAGGCCTCGAGCTTCGCCTTAAGATTTCCCAGCTTCTTGTTCATGCTGGGGTTTGATACTAAGGGCCCTATTAGAGTCTTAAACGCTATGGCCATTACTGGATTCATTTCGAAGGTCACTGTACGTCTCAACAACGTGCCTTCGCCGTCGGCCTCAAATTTTAGGTCCTGGTGAAATGGGAAATCCTTGTCATCTGTGGCTGTGAAGGCAATTTGGTTTGGGGCATCAAATTCCGTAATTATTA
>CAJWRP010000026.1 GCA_913046025.1 uncultured Chloroflexota bacterium | reverse complement strand
TCTGTTCCGTCATACCTGTCCTGCTGGCAACGGCCGGGGCCGGGTTTCAGTATTTTTGAATTTAGATGTTCGGGGACTGCTGATGTAGCCAAGTCATCCAGATTAATCTCACCAGAGGCAATCTTGCGCAAGACTTCAATCCAGAATAGCCTCTCCCGGTTCTTGACCTTCTCTTCCAGGTCACCCACCGCGTCGGTCTTCAGAACAGGCACGGAGCACTGGTCCACTGCTGCACCGTGATCGTATTGCTCGTCTACAAGGTGGATCGTCACGCCGGACATGCTTTCTCCAGCCTTAACCACAGCCTCGTGGACGCGAGTGCCGTACATGCCTCTGCCACCGAACTTGGGCAGAAGCGCAGGATGGCTATTTAGCACTCGATTGCGGTAGGCAGCTAGTGTGGCCGGGCCCAATAGCTTCATATATCCAGCCAAAACTACCAGTTCGACATCATGCTTATCAAGTATGGCCCGTAACTCGACATCTTCAAGGGAAGGCTGCGGGTGGGTTGCGCCACTCAAGTGGAAGACTGGCAAGCCTGCGTTACCGGCTCGCTTGATGGCCATGGATTTGGAATTATTGCTGATGACCACTGCAACTTCTGCATCCAGACGCCCGTCTTTACAGGCATCAATAATGGCCTGCAGGTTGGTTCCGCCGTGGGACGCCAGGACACCAAGCCTCAATTCACCCTCCATCATGGGACTCGCACACTAAGTATGCACCAGAAACGGGCCCAATGGAAACGATAAAGACAGGGAATCAAGTCGTCTGAATAAAGAGAGATTAATTGGGAAGGGCAGAAGACAGGGCAGGCTTAGACTTCGAGGGCCAGCTTGTCCATCTCCAACTGCACAGGGATAGGGTATTCACCAGTGAAACATGCCATACAAACTTTTTGCTTGGATATGTTTACGGCCCGCAAAATCCCCTCATGGCTAAGGTAGCCAAGAGAGTCCGCGCCAACGAATTCGCGTATCTCCTCCACGGACATGTTGGCTGCGATGAGCTCCTTACGGGTAGCCATATCCACGCCAAAATGGCAGGGGGCGACAATAGGAGGAGCACAGATGCGCAGATGGACCTCTTTAGCGCCGCCCTTCTTGAGAAGAGAGACGACGTGTGGCGTCGTTGTGCCGCGCACGATGCTGTCGTCCACCACGATGATGCGCTTGTCCTTGATAAGCTCAGGAAGCGTGTTCAGTTTGCGCCGCACGCCCAGTTCTCGCATACGCTGGTCAGGCTGAATGAACGTGCGACCTACGTAACGATTCTTGACGAGACCCTCGCCAAAGGGAATACCCGACTCCTGGGAATAACCTACGGCGGCGGCAATAGCAGAGTCTGGAACGCCTATAACAATATCGGCATCTATGGCGTATTCCTTAGCTAGCTCCGCACCCATGGCCATCCTCGTAGAGTAGACCAGCTTCCCGCTAAGGATGCTATCCGGCCTGGCGAAATAGATGTACTCGAACATGCACCCTGCCGTTCGATCGGTTACGCTGTCTCGCTTGTATATAGTACGCAGGCCTTTTTCGTCAATAATCACCGCTTCGCCCGGCTCCACGTCCCGAATGAACTCGGCCCCTATATGGTCGAGAGCACATGACTCAGATGCCAGTACCCAGCCATCGTGGAACTTACCGATACACAGAGGCCTCACACCAAGAGGATCCCTAATGCCCAGAAGCTCATTCTTGGTCATGACTGTCAGAGCATAAGCCCCTTCCAACCGCCGCATACAGTACGCGATACGCTCCTGCCAATTGGAGGCCGGGGCATTACTCAAAAGGTGGGCGATGATTTCAGAGTCGGTGGTGCTGTTGAAGGTGCAGCCCCATTCCAGCAGGTCCTTTTTCAAGTCCATGGCGTTAATGACGTTGCCATTATGACCGAGAGCTAAGGTTACGTCGGGACCCTTTGAGAGGATCGGTTGGGCGTTTTCGATTCGGCTGCTGCCTGTGGTGGAGTATCGGGTGTGGCCGATGGAGATGTGTCCTGTGAGTGTGGAGAGGTCGTCTTCCTGGAAGGCCTGGCCAACGAGGCCCATCGAGGTCTTTACTCTTATGTTCTCGCCGTCGGTTACGGCGATACCGGCGCTCTCCTGACCGCGATGCTGTAGGGCATACAGACCAAAGAACGCCACTCTGGCAACGTCTTCAGTTCTGGAATAAACCCCTACAACGCCACAGGCCTCTCGAGGATAATCCTCGGAAGCTTCCTGCGCATTATCATAATGGGGAAAATCGCTGTTAGAAACGATGGCTATGCTTCCCCTAAATAATAAATCCAGGCAATATTATTATATGTGTGTAATTGTTAGCCGGTCAATCGATAATGTCCAGAATTTACGTTCCGGAGCACCTAATTTTAACTGCTCTAAATTAATACATACGGACTCTCACGTAGATTTTATTGTTCCACACAACAATATTACCACTCAGCGACGAGGCATAGGCTCGATAGTTTATCCAAAATGTTTATGCAACCGGCCCGCCATCGCGACTAAACAACGGTGGATCGAAAGATTACCTAAAACGGCCAGACGTCAGAGCTATATTGCAGGGTGACGCATGAAAATTCATCAGTGACACCGCACCTATCAGACCAGTGCTCCGACGACCATCCAGAAGCCCTAGGCCACTAACAAGACTTCTGTGGACTTACTTACCCAATGCCCCGCTGCCGCTACTTCTTCAACCAGAACGAACACAAACAGAGCAGCTATCCATATCAAGTTCATGACCCGTAAGACGAATAGCAAGGCCATTAACACCCAGCAGCAACCGAGACAGTAGACTCCGTGTCGAAGCCCCATGCTCAAAGCGCCGCCTCCGTCCTCTCGCCATTCGGCCATTATGAATCCTAACGGAGTTCGGCACTGGGTCAGGCATACGTACTTCAACTTGCTCCATTGGAAAACGCCTGCTGCAATCAGCAGCACGCCGCCAATGAACTGAAGACGCTAAATTGCCACGATGGGCTGGGCTATTATCCAAAGGCTTGTCGCCGTGTAGAAGACCATCAACAGCAACATGGGATACTGGCCTCGGATTGCCAGTCTATGATCCACAATGCGCCGCAAGGCCACCACGTGAGCTACGTAAACCGAGATGATGTGGCCTAGGACTATCGCAGTAACCGATATTATCCAGGCAATCTTGGCGTTGATCACTCCGATATTCACTCGATAGTCTGCTGTGCCTAACAGATTCCAATCGAAGCCGAAGGGATCGGACAGCAGAGGGATGATGAGCTGTCCCTGTATCAGCAGCAGCGAGATAAAGTGGGCCATATTGTAGGCCAGCGCTATTGGCACTAGCGAGAAGACAAAAGCCCTGGCCACGCCACTGCTGGTATCCTCGTCTTTCGAGAGCTTCCGGATTCCCGACGCGAAAACCAGATACACTGCCAGAAACAACGCGGGAATCAGCAAGATACCCAGGCTGTCGATCATGTCTAATGCACCACTGCCAAGAAAGGGAAGTGACCTGATTACAGCGGTCTGCACCACGACCCACGTGGGCGTCTCCTGCAACCCATCGAAGGTCACAGTTGCCAGTGCCAAAACAACGAAAATTGCCACAGACGTGGAAACCGTCTCAAAAGGTGCCAGGCCCACGGCAAAAGGCCTAATGTTAAACTGGCGCTCCTTTGACTTGGCCCTCTGAAAACAGGAATAGCAGTCCACGCAATCATCGCCCCAGAGGTTGCACTCATTCTCGCAATTCCCACAGAGGCGATGGTCAACTACTCTTACCTCAGTCGGTGAGAAGCGAGCAAAGAAACCAAAGAGAACAGAGAACAGCTCGCCGTGCTTGAGCCATGCGTTCTTTCCGTACACAACCATGCCTGCCCATGTGATTAGCGAATAAAGACCTATTATGAGCCCGAGTTGACGAGGGATAACAGAACCGCTGTACACGTTCTCGAGCCAGGCAAAGGACAGAAACAAGATAATGGCCGGCCAAACGCCCCAATTATCCGGGTAGCGATATAGACTTGTGCCACTTCGGTCCGGCCCGGCAGGCTCGTCTGTACCAACCAGCGCCTCTGCCCATTCAAAGAGTATTTTCCAGGGATTAACCAGTCTCCAGAAATTTCCTGCCAGCGCGGAAATATAACCCATGCCTACCCACCAGATTATCCAGACAAAGGTGGGTGATATGTTGCCTAAAGGCTTACCAGTGCCGAACACCGCCGCCGACAGTACCAGCAAGAACACCGCAACTGTCAGAATCTGAACTACCACAAAAAAAACTCTGCTACCTAAAATGGCGCCGAGGAAACCAGCACCAAGCAGATTGAATCTAGGATAACCAATTGCGTCGGAGCCGCGCTTCACGAACAGCCCAATGACGATAAAAGACAGGGCAACAGTGGCCGCGCCCCCTATCAGAAAGAAGTTCAGAGGGATCGGCAGGTCATACCTATCGCCAAAGGCGTGCGCCATGGCTGGTGTGGCAACGAGACTGGCTGCGGCACCTGTGATCAACGCCGCGATTAGCTTAAATATCCTGAAATTCCCTACGCTCTTTCCCAACTGCTGATTACCGAGGCCTGACTTCTAAGGCCCCAAGCGCTACCTCATCTTCATCCTCTTCGTGATCGTGTGCTTCGTGCATTTCCAGTTCCTCCGGTACGGTAGGAGGGTTGCCACTGGATATACCGGCACTGTCCTGTCCCTGGTTGATCCACACTACGGTGGTCCCAGGCTGTACGCTCACTTCTGGGGGCGTAAACGAACCATCGCTGTTAACTTCAATGTTCACGTCGCCGGTTTCCGCAGCATGTTCATCTACCACGATGTGTCCCATCACGTCGTGACTCATGTGATTGTGAAATGGAATTGAAGCATCGTGCAGATCACGGGGTATTTCAAACTCGAACAGGTCTCCCATTCTCAACGTGCTGGATTCGAATAACACGGCATGCGCATCAACATCTGCATCATACTCCCGGTGCGAGCTATCTCCATGTTCACCATCGACGGCGTGAAAGGTGAAAATATATCTTCCCGTTGCGTCTGCGACAAACTCAATTGTGGCTGTTCCTTTGGGGCCAACGCTCTGCTCGATATCGTATCCATGAAGATGGACCAGACCGGTCTCATCAGCCTGGAAGATCATGCTAACGTTATCGCCTTGAGTGACTGTAATAACACCAGACTCCAGGTCAATAGCCCCCTGCTCAATCGTTAAATTAAACTGTCTGTTCTGGGGCTCAGCAGTGCTACCACAGGCTGCCAAAGCCACGACTGTTAGTATCCCCAATAACCAGGTCACTGCATTCCTAAGTAACATTTTTGTTGACACGACTCGTCGCCTCCTAATGACTTCCGGTGCGCCGGTGTCTTAGCCCGAAAGTGGCATTATCAACCAGTCAAACCCGGTATATGCTCGTCAAGTATTACGACGTTTGCCCTTGTTTCGTTCTCTTAGAAACGACCTTACGGCCAATGCCAATACGGACACGAAGGCGACCAGCGCAACTCCCGTAACGAGACCAGTGATAGAGCTGCCCTCGGTCACCTGGATAGGAAAATCAGCAGAACCGTTGTCCAGTTCAGTGCTGACCTCCACGGTGAATACCCAGGTGCCAATTCGGTCAACATGCATGGCCACGTCGTAAAATGTGGGGTCTTGTAGGTCGGAGGTCGCGATTAGCGGACCAATCTCTACCGCCGTCGATTCTGGACCCACGCCCGTGACAGCTACATCTGCGCCGATCATGGAAGCACCAGTCGCAGTCTCTGTAACCGTGATGGTCAAGTGAAGGGCCCCGACCCCAGGGGTGCTGGGAATCTTGCCTAATGCCACTTCATATGGTCCAGCCACGCGTTTGTCAAAATCCAGCACTCTTCCATTGGCATAAACGCTGCCAAGGCTTCCCGCCACGATTACCACCGTAAGAACAAAAATCACGGCTAGATTCGTCAAACTATGGCTGTTTAAAGTGGGCACCAAGGTAGGTATCTCGCGCCTTTCGGTCGGACCGATTAGGGACGTTTCTGAAAGTAACTCAGGAAAGGGCTAAAGAAGGAACGGAGGCGGTTGTCCCGGTGGCACGTAAAAATGCTGCATGGCAATTCGCTCTGTATTTATGGGAAAAACAAATACAGAGGACGGTTCAAAAGAAAGCACCGACGCCAAAGTTGCGTCGGCCAAGGCAATCGCAGGCGCGGTCACACTATCATGCCGGTAGATTGCGATGGTTCGACCTCCCACGTCGCTGGGCATCACGGTATGGTGATACTCAAGGGAGAATGTATGGTTATGCGTATTCGGAAAAGCTAGACCCAAGTGCAAATGCCCAGGCTGCCTTTCCGCAAAATGGTGGTCGACAATGGGGCCAGCAGCGGGAAACAGCATTGCCACCGCGAACAACGTGGCAACAATACCTGAGGTGAACCGCCCTAGGCTTCTCATACAGGCCCATTATAGCAGTAATAGCCTTGCATTCCTCCTCTAAAATACTTACCGCTGACCTTGCCGAGGACTAGACTTGGTGCTATCAGTAACTGTTCGCGGGAGGCAATGCAACTACTTGCTTATTATTAAGGTCACTATCGCCTTTATCGTCGGAATTCTAATCGCGTGGCGTTTGGAAATCTCGGCGTCTGCTCTAGTGCTCTTCTTAATAGGTGCCGCGCTCTCAACAGCGTTGCTCCGTATCCGAAGCCGCACCCTGTTGCCTGCACCTTTGGTGGCAGCGCTCCAGTTGGGAGCACTCAGCCGACTTGGTACCGAGATGGCTCAGGACATGATCAACGTCACCGGCGAGAGTGGCACCATCGAGCTGATTACGGACGCAAGAATATAGAGCTGTTTGCTGAAAAATAAGCTCCCTGTGAACAGACCATCGTCTGCGGCCATCCGGAATCTACAAAAAGGCCAGTGCTATAATTATTGAGGCATTTTTTGGCGGGAGTTCATATTGGCACGAACCGACGGGCGAAGGAACAGCGAGTTGAGACCTACTACAATCACCCTGGGCGCACAAGCTTACGCCGAAGGCTCCGTGATGATTGAAACCGGCATGACAAGGATACTTTGCGCCGTCAGCGTGGAGAACAGCGTACCGCCATTCCTGAGAGGCTCGGGCAAAGGCTGGGTTACGTCCGAGTACGCCATGCTGCCCCGTGCCACTCACACCCGCTCCCAAAGAGAGACTAGGCCCAGAGGACGCACCCAGGAGATTCAGCGCCTGATAGGACGATCACTAAGGGCTGTGGTGGACATGGACAAGTTGGGGGAGCGAACCCTCACTGTCGACTGCGACGTGATCCAGGCCGATGGCGGAACGCGAACGGCATCCATCACAGGAGCTTATGTGGCTCTATATCAGGCCTTCCACACCCTGGTCCAGCGCGATGAGCTTGACCATATCCCTCTGACCGCAGCGGTAGCGGCCACCAGCGTGGGAATCGCGGAGGACGATGTGCTGCTTGATATGTGTTACGAGGAGGATTCCCAGGCAGGTGGCGACTTCAACATCGTCATGACAGACAAGGGGGAGTTTGTCGAAGTACAGGGCACAGCCGAAGGGAAGACTTTTACGCAGGACCAGCTTAATCTTGTCTTATCGGCAGCAGGTGAGGGTATCAACCAGCTATTCGACATTCAGCAGAAGGTCATCTCTGGCCTGTAGCCGACCTACTTCCAGTCCTCATCTTCCGTCCACGGATTCAAGAAGACCAGGATCACCACGGACAATATCACTTCAATGAATACGCCGGCAATGGAGCCAAGAAAAGGGACTGCGAACTCATTGCTTGTGTCCGGCATTGCGGCCACTTGCCAGCCCAAGAACGTGAACAGCAGCGCTTCAACGCCCATGAACATAACGAATACGCCAAGGCGTCGACGTATTCTGAAGGAACGGTCGTCACTCCGATAACTCGGTTCCATTTCTCGAAAGCGCTTTCCAAGCTTTCGCAAAGGGCACCACAAGGCATCCATATGGTGCCAATCACAAACCTTTTGCTATCATCGTGCCCTGAGCTAATAATCAATATAAACGGAGACGCTGTGGAAATGGTTGAAGAGAGATCGGTAGACGTGCGCGACCTGCGGATGCGATACCTTGACTGGGGAGGGAATGGTGAACCTATGCTGACGTTGCATGGACTGGCATCGTCCGCTAACTGGTACGACACAGTAGCACCGCATCTGCAGAACAATTTTCGAGTAATTGCGCCGGACCAACGGGGACACGGTCAGACTACGCAGGCACCCTCTGGATACGATTGGGATTCACTGGCGTCTGACGCGATAGGTTTGCTGGACCAGCTGGGCATAGAGAAAGCCGCCGTTCTGGGTCACTCCTGGGGCGGTAACGTGGCCGTGAACGTCGCAGCCAAATTCCCGGAACGAACCAGTTCGCTGATAATGATCGACGGAGGTTTTTTCAGCCCTATGATTATGCCCGGGGCCACATGGGAACAGTTTCAGGCCCGGCTGGCCCCACGCGACATATCCGGCACACGCGAGTCCTACCTGAATAAGATGAGTGTAAGCCTATCTATGTGCTGGAGCGACGAGATCGCCCGAATCCTGCTAACGATGGTGGACGAGGACGAGAACGGCCAGATACACGACATCCTGAGGCCAGAGCACCACGCCCAGGTCATCAGCGCGATGTGGAACGACCCGGCATCCGAGACATGGTCGGACATCACCTGCCCTACCCTCATTGTCCCGGCAGGGCCCATGCCAGAACGGGCAGGCTCTGAGTTCGCAGCAATGCGGCGCAAGATGGTGGAGATGGCTAACGAGGCCATTTCAGACAGCCAAGTTCACTGGGTGCCGGAGACAATACACGACATAGGTTGGCATAAACCCAAGGAACTGGCAGGAATAATCCAAAGCTTTCTTCATAGCGACCAGGAAACTTAAAAAAGCCGTAGTTATTGCCAAGTGTAAGTGTCCGTGAAATCAGGCCTCACCGATGATCCAGGACTGCGTGACACCAAATTAAATTAATTTTGCCAGAGCAAAAGTGCAATCCTTCAGATGCAAGGAGAACGAAATGAATGCAGCCACCGTTTCAGCAATAACCAAACGCTTGAGAATAGGCATATGAATTGTCAGTGCAGCCACCTTTATTTATTCTCGCTGCAGCTTGCGGTGAGGGTTTAGGTTCTTCCGCCTAAACCCAGGATGACAGCTTTGAAGTAGCCGCATCTCCAAGGCTAGTTGTTCAGGGCGAAAGCGGCAGTATCATCGTTAAGCCATACGCGGACTAAGTGATACGAGTTCAGGCGGTTCTTGAGCGACCCAATCGCCAGGAGTACAGCGTTGACCAAGCGGGAGACACGATAACCGTTACGGTCGAATAGAAGAGCATCAGCCTTTAGACTTTTTGTAAAGGCCCACAAGCCAACATCGAAATCACTGCCCCTTCTGCCACACGTGTTGAGTTTCAGAATAGCCACGGCGGTGTAGCGGTTCACGGAATGCAACGTTCCAGCACCATCAAATCTTCAAACCGAGCCATCGCCGTGGAAGACCTGTCGGGGGAATTTGAGGTAGAGTCCAGCAACGGCATGGTGACAGTAGAAAGAGCCGTCGTCACATTTCTGATCAAAACCAGCAATGGAGAAATCAAGTTCGACGGAGAACTGGTTACTGGAGGTGACAACCATTTCAAGAGTTCCAACGGAAGCGTGAATGTGAAGCTGCAAGGGACACCCAGAGTGGAACTTGATGCATCAACCTCCAACAGTTCGATCGCAACCGAATTGCCAATTTTGACAACCTCTACCGCGGACGAAGATCACATCACAGGGACCATTGGCGGCGAAGAGGAGACACTAGTATTGAAGACATCAAACGAGGATCCATAACGATACGGTAGATTGCCGGCAATGCTCTCTAATTGGCATTTACGCAGGCTGGAAAAGGTCAGGCTCGACGAGGGCGAGGCTCAAGACCGAAGGCGGCAGGTAAAAAAGTCTAGTTCACCTGGTTTGGGGGCGAACCGGAGTCTCGATACTCCCGGATGATGCGCACAGTCTCTTCCGCAATGGAACGCTGCGCCTCAGAGGTCTGCCCGCCAATATGATGCGTGCCTATCACCCCATCCAGTTTGAACAGCGGGCTGTCCACCTCGCCGGTACCGGTTGCAGGTTCCCCTTCGAATATATCTAGCCCAGCGCGGATGCCTTTGGCCTTTACGGCCTCTGCCAGCGCAGACTCGTCGACGACCTCGGCACGCGAAGTGTTGATGAAAAACGCACCTTCTCGCATCTGCTGAAAGAAGCTTTCGTCCGCCAGGTTGCGAGTGTCACTGTTCAACGCCACGTGCAGACTGACGATATCTGACGCCGCGGCGACCTCTACAGGAGAAGACATCATTTCCACTCCCAGAGTCTCAGCCTTTTCCGCAGTAAGCGATCGGCTCCAGCCCACCACCTTCATGCCAAATACGTGGGCCCTGGGAATCATGCCCTGGCCAATTGTCCCAAGTCCTACGAGACCCAGCGTGCTGCCGGATAAGCCCCTGGCGCTACTGTAGCTGATCTTGTTCCACTGACCTTGTTGCAAATCATGTACGTTTTCTGGAATGTGTCGGTCCAGGGCGATAATCAGGCCGAAGGCAAGCTCAACAACCGCGTTAGCATTCATTCCTGGGCAGTTGGCAACTTTGATGCCTAGCTCTGTGGCGGTGGCGACGTCGATGGTGTTGAAGCCAGCGCCGGCACGTATGACAAGACCAAGTGGCCTTGCCCTTAGTATTTCGCCGGTGACTCGTGTGCTGCGCACTACTAAAACATCAGAAAGTGTGCCAGCCAGGACTTTTTTCAATGTCTCATCCCTGGCATTCGGCTCGTAGACGACTTCGAAGCCCAATTCTTGGAGGTCTCGTCGGGCGACATCTGAAAACCTGTCCGCTATGAGGACTTTCATGAACTGTTGCTCGCGAAGACCACTCTAACCCTCGCCCTCCTGGTTGCCAGTCAGCACGCGGTTGACTACCTCTTGAAAAACATCATACGGCTGCGCGCCAGTGAACATGAAGTTGCCTACCACAAATCCCGGTACACCTTCGATACCCATGTCCATAGCCTGCTGGTACTGCTCCATGACGATCTTTTCATACTGGCGAGACTCCAGTCGGCCCTTCAGCTCTGCCCAGTCAAGCCCGGACTCCTCAGCCGCCTCTTCGATGACGGCCAGGTCGTCGGTCTCGACGTGGCAGCGGAATATGCCGAGGCACGCCGCCAGTCCAGCGCCCTGTGGCAACGGATGGCCGCACTGTAGGGGAGCGAGACGCAACGATGGCAGAGCTGGTGCCGATGCCCTTCGACCGATTGATCCGGACCATGTTCCGGTCACTCGAGGCACACGGTTCGATCTTCGACATCCCACAGAAGAAGTTCTTCCGCACGCCAGACGGGTTTGACTTCGGCATCCGCTTTCATGGCCTGCGCACGGCCACAGCGCTCGGTCCTGCCGCCGGGCCCCACGCGCAGATGGCGCAGAACATCGTCATGGCCTGGCTAACAGGATCGCGGGTCATCGAGCTGAAAACCGTGCAGATCAACGACGAGTTGGACATCCCCAGGCCCTGTATCGACATGCCCAACCTCGGCTTCAACGTCGAGTGGTCCCAGGAGCTGAAGGTCGAACAGAGCCTGCTCGAATACGCCAAGGGCTCGATGATGATCGACATGCTGGCACACAGCGGCGTGGTCGATCTGGCCGAGGGTGACACCGACA
>CAJWRP010000025.1 GCA_913046025.1 uncultured Chloroflexota bacterium | reverse complement strand
AGGCTCGCGATGCTTTCCGCGGCGGTACCATCAACCGCAGGCAATTGAAAGCGGTAGAGGGCCGTGCCATCCAGGTTACTCTTGAGCGCCAGCGTCGGACGGGTATCGACGTCTTCTCCGATGGCGATTTCAGACGCTCCAGCTTCCAGAACGACCTGGCAGAATCAGTAGAGGGTTACGTTGAATCAAAAGTCCCATCAGTAGTACGGGTATGGCAAGGCCCCGGCGCCCCCCCCCAAGAGGAGGGCACAAACCTGGTGGTGGGAGGCAAGCTCCGCGCCAAACGCCGCCTCACCGGAGAGCAGACTGTCTTTCTGAACGCCCACGCGCCGGGACCCTTCAAGATTACCCTTCCGAGTCCTAACCAGTTCCCAGCCATCAGCTATCAGGAAGGCCTGACTAACAAGTTCTACCCTACCCGCTCCGACCTGCTGTGGGAGATTGTCGGCATTCTCAAGGCGGAGGTGCAGGCGCTGGTCCGCGACGGGGTCTCCTACATTCAGCTTGACGCGCCCAGGTACAGCTACTTTGTCGATCCCAAGTGGCGGCAGCACCTGAAGGACATTGGGCAAGACCCGGACAAGCTGTTTCAAGAGGCTGTAAGAGCAGACAACGCCTGCCTGGAAGACGCTGTGCAAGATGGCACCACGCTGGCCATACACGTATGCAGAGGCAACAACCAGAGCATGTGGTATGCTGAGGGCGGGTACGAACCCATTGCCGAGACTCTGTTCGGGACCCTTAAGGTTGACAGGTTCCTGCTGGAGTACGACACCGATCGCGCGGGCAGTTTCGAGCCGTTGCGCTTCGTGCCCTCAAACAAGATGGTGGTGCTCGGGCTAGTCAGCTCAAAAGACCCCACAATAGAAACAGCCGACGACCTGCTTCGCCGCATAGATGAGGCTTCTAAATACGTGGCTCTTGAGCGGCTTGCGCTTAGCCCCCAATGTGGCTTCGCTTCCACCGAAGCGGGCAACCTTCTCACTGAGGATGAACAGTGGCGCAAGCTAGAGCTTGTGGTAGAGGTAGCCCGTCGCGTCTGGGGTTAGTTCTAAGTATGGGCAGCGGCCTTATCTGGTTTGCCAAACAATAACCATTGGCGATGTGAATGTTGGTATAGCGCCGCCCTGGTTATTTACAGTAATGTGGGCCAAGTTCCGGTCTCAGGCAAAAGGGGCCCGGCTGGCTAGCGAAAGGCTATGGAATTGAACGACTCAACAAACAGACCTCTGTTTTTCCTACAGATGGCAGATCCCCAGCTAGGTATGTTCTCCTTCTTCAGCAACCTTCCGGACGAGGAGATTGAAGCCAGGAGACAGCGTGGGATCAACGCCAGAAAGGCTCCCAAGAAGTTAACCGGTTTTGAAGACGAGACCAGACTCTTCACTAAGGCCATTGAGGCTGCCAACAGGCTGAAACCTGCCTTCGTTGTGGTCTGCGGTGACATGACCAACGACTCCACCGATGAAGCGCAGTTGGCGGAGGTTATCAGGATTGGAAACCTTCTGAACGAGGATATCCCCCTGCACTGGGTCGCAGGCAACCACGACGCGGGGAACATACCTACTGCGGAATCGTTAGCTCTCTACAGGGAACGCTTTGGCGACGACAATTACTCTTTTGACCACGCCGGACACCATTTCATAGTAATCAATAGTTGCGTCTGTTTCGACCCTATTAACGTTCCCCTCGAGTGGGACAAGCTGGTTAATTTCTTAAGCGGGGACTTGCAAGAAGCCAGGGACGCCGGGTGTAAAGACATAGTGTTATTTATGCACCATCCACTGTTCCTAGACAGTACGGAAGAGCCAGAAGGGTATTTCGTCGTTCCTGAAATACGCCGAAAGGCAATTTTGGACATTCTCAAAGCATACGGAGTTTCAGCTGTCTTCGCCGGGCATCTTCACAAGAACAACATCGCTTCGGATGGACCGTTACAGATGGTTGCCACTGGCCCCATAGGCTATCCGCTGGGCGATGATCCCTCCGGACTACGAATCGTAAGGATCGATGATGACGCAGTTAAGCACGACTATTACGCGCTTGATGACCTGCCAAACTCTGTCGATCTTTGATCTATGTTGGTAGGGTAAGGTTGTCGACCGATAATTTTTTGCTACTTTGCCATATGCGGAAGCACATAGATCACTCCTTCGGCACGTACTGAACAGGCATATTGCCCTGCTCGAAACGCTGGTCATACTCCATACGAGAGCGAATGCGCTCCAGGTAGTTGTCCCTGTTGACACCGAATAGCTCATACCGCGCCATGTGATTCAAGAAGAAGGTATGACTCCCATCTGGTACAAAGCGCCCACATCGCCTGTCAACATGGCCTCCATCTCTTCCCCTGAAAGCTGAAAGCTCTGTACCGTCTCGGCCAGCTCTTCTTTCATGCGCTTTCGAAAGTCAGCGTCGTTATCCGTCATGTATAGAATCTTGTTCAGAAGGTAATTGCTCATGGTGAATCCTCGCGGCAGCTGATCATTCTTACGTTAGGTCCCAAACAGCGTACCCGCTGCCGTCGTCAACATCCAGGTAGAGCGGATTGACATCCCCAACGGCGCCGGTCAATGCCACCCAATTAAGTATCTCGGTGCTGTTGTTGCTCGCTGCGGCCATACGCTCAGCCGTTGCCTGCTTGGCCAGCTCTCGGTACTGACCGGACAATATCCATCCGCTAACGGCCTCGACCCACTCCTCGTCAGTCCAGCCACGTAGTGGGCCTCCCACGTCCATGGCGAAGCAGCCGCTGGCAATCAACGCTACCCTCTCATCGCCGGGCCACTGGTCTACGAAATCTCTGACCATACGCCCCAGGTCAAAGCAGCGTTCCGCGGCCGGTGTAGGAGCAGCAAAGCCGTTCACATACAGAGGAATTACAGGCAATGCCATACCCGGGTTTAAGTAGTGCAACGGCACCATAACCGAGTGGTCCAGCCGCAATTCTTCAGCAAAAGCCAGGTCAAAATGGGCGTCAATCCCGTAGCTCAGCAGGCCCCGCGCCATGGGAACGTGATCCTTTACCACGTAGTGCGGCATCGGACACCAGATCTCCTGCGGCCCCTCTGCTTCTTCCGCCAGACCTACGCAAAAAGCAGGCACCTTATCCTAGAAGAAGTTAACGAAGTGATCGGAGTCCAACTCTATAATGACATCAGGAGACGCCCTCTCTACATGCTCTCGAACCTTTTCCATGAGGATTTCCGGTTTTAATTTTTCGGAGGCATCTGCCGCCTCACGAACAAGTCTGGGGGGATGAGGGACTCCCACCGCTACTACTATTTTCGCCATGATTTCCTTTTCGCTGAGCCACTTTGCCCAGTTATAGATGCGCCGCATTGTAAGTTCGGGCATCTGTCGCGTCAATTGCCCTGCCTGTCCCTGCGTTGACGCTGGAAATTGACATACGACGAACGCCAGTGATACGGTCTGAACGTTATTGGCTTAAGCTTATCAGACTAGAAAAAACACTTATCTTTAAGATTTCAAGGCAAGGGAGAATAGATGGTTTCTCAAGGCAAGCGCTTGCAGGGCAAAGTCGCAATCGTGACCGGAGCAGGCTCCAGAGGTCCGGGGGTTGGCACCGGCAAGGCCACCGCCATCTTATTCGCGCGTGAGGGAGCCAAAGTGCTGCTGGTCGACAACGTGATAGAGCGCGCCGAGGAGACCCTAGCTTCGATACTGGATGAGGGCGGCGAGGCATCAGTAATGGAGGCCAACGTCACGGTTGAGGCTGAGTGCGAGGGAATTGTCCAGCAGGCCGTTGAACGCTACGGGAGCCTGAACATCCTGTTCAACAACGTTGGCATAGGCGCTCCCGGCACTGTGCTGGAGGTCACTGAAGAGGATTTCACTCGAGTGATCGACACCAATCTCAAGAGCATGATTATGCTTAGCAAATACGCTGTGCCCAAGATGATCGATGCCGGTTCTGGGTCTGTCATTAACATGTCGTCAATTGCCGGCATAAGGGCGGGCAGCAGTGGAGCGAGCATTTCGTACGCAGTATCCAAGGGCGGCGTGATCGCTCTAACGACCCAGATGGCTGTGCACCACGGCAGGCAGAACGTGCGCGTCAACTGCATCGCACCGGGACCGCTTTTCACGCCCATGGTGGCGCACAGGCTCTCTGAAGAGGGTCGCGAGCTCAGACGAAAGAGCAATCCGCTCGGCCTAGAGGGCACTGCTTGGGACATTGCATGGACGGCACTGTTTTTGGCCAGCGACGAGGCCCGATGGATAACCGGCGTTACCCTGCCCGTCGACGGCGGCGTGCTGGCCACGACACCTCTTTCGATGCTGGAGCACCTGCGATAAGAATCAAAAACCCGTCAGCCTCACTCGGCCTGGCAAGCACTGCCAAACTCTGGCAATCTATCCTGGTGAGGCGGTTCCCATTTGACCCGGCATTTCTCTCTTTCGGACCCTCTACACCCTACGCCGTTCTGTCTACCTAAGCCCGTTCCTGCCTCTTCTGTTATAGGTGCCCACGTGCCTCTTGGCGCACTTGAGAATAACGCAGTTCATCATGTGCATTTTTATACATTTCCTAGAACACGCACAGCAGGCCTGCCGTAGTACAGCCGTTGACAACTAGAACATTCGTTCTGTACTATGGAATTCAAGGAATCTTAAACAGCAGAAGGTTGGGCGGAATGAAGGCTTGCGTTCTAATCTCGCACTTCAGAGTCAGAGTCGAAATGAGTCGAAACGCCGACTTGAAAGACAGGCCTGTTGTGATCGTTGATAGAAGGGGCGGCAGACCTCTTGTCGTTGATAGCTCCGCGAAGGCCTCAGGCGTGGCGGCAGGCATGACGCTGGAAGACGCCTTATCCCGTCATACAAACACTACCATACTGGACACAGACGAGCCTCACTACCAGAAGGCCTTCGACCCTATTCTGGGGTCACTTCAGAATATCAGCGATCGTGTAGAGAAGGCAGACCTTGGGGTGGCCTACGTGGATTTCGACGGGCTGGAGGCTATGTACGGTGGCGAAGATAGCCTGCTTCAGGCCCTGCTGGAGTCTGTTCCAGCGGACCTAAATCCGCGAGTTGGTGTGGCTGACTCAAAATTCGTGGCCTTCATCGCCGCAAGGGCCGGCCAGTCAGGCCAGATTTGCAAAGTATCTTCTGACGCTGAATCTACTGATTCTTTCTTGGCGCCATTTTCTATCGGCCTTTTGCCTATCTCACTGGACGCCAAGATCAGGCTGCATCGCTTTGGCATGGACGTCATGGGCGATATAGCTTCGATGAAACTCACGTTCCTGATTGACCAATTCGGACAAGAGGGAAAGCTTATCTGGGAGCTCTGCAATGGCATTGATTACAGCTCGATAGTCCCCCTTAAATACGAGGAGAACATTCTGGAGTACATGTCGCTCCCCTTCTACTCGACCTCCATTGAGGTGCTGCGAGTGGCGATAGATACACTGCTCAAGAGGGCATATATGAGACCGCAAATGAGAACGAGGTATGCAGCCAAGGCGACTCTAGAATGCAACATATTCAACAGCTCCACCTGGAAGAAGTCCATCAGCTTCAAACAGGGCGTTGGCAGTTGGGACAACGCTTCATTCATCATCAAGAGCCAGCTTGATATAGACGCCCCTCAGGCTCCTTTCGAGGACGTAACCCTGACGCTATCCGATTTCACAAAAGAGACTGGAACTCAGATAGCGCTACTTCAAGACAACCGTAAGGACAAACGAGCAGATCTTCCGCCAGAACTCCTGGAGGCGGAGCAGCGGCTGCGAGCAAAGATGGGTGGGCTACACGCCCTCCACAAGGTCGTCGAGGTCGCCCCCTGGCATCCTGTGCCAGAAATGAGGGCTTTGCAGGTACCGATAGACCCCTCTGGAAATGAGACGGTGAAATCTTTTTATAATCCAGTCCGCATCTCGGTTAAGGAGGGCCAAAATCACAGACCGCTGGCTTTCTGCACCGGGAAGCTGTGGCACCAGATAGGCCGCATAGAAGATATGTGGATGTTCGACCTCTGGTGGCTACCCAAACCCATCGAGCGAACGTACTTTCACGTCACCAGACACGACGGCAGACAGGTAACTCTCTTTCGGGACCAGGGAGACGACTCCTGGTATCAGCAGAGCTATTAGGCTCAGGCTCTTTATATGGTTGCTACCTATGCAGAACTTCACTGCAAGAGCTTTTACTCTTTTGGGCTGGGAGCTTCTCACCCCCACGAGCTTCTGGCGCAGGCCCAAAAGCATGGCTACTCTTCTTTAGCCCTCACGGATACCAATCTGTGTGGGGCATTGGAGTTTGCCCGGCTTGCCAGCACATTTGGAGTCCAGCCCATCACCGGAGGTGAGATTACTCTCAGCGATGGCTCCAATCTCACGCTTCTTGCTAAAACCCGGATGGGCTACTCCAATATTTCCAGGCTCTTTACATACGCCAACGAAGTCGACCGCAAGGAGCCTCGCCTAGACCCCGTTCGCCTCCAAGGGCGCCTGGAAGGTGTGACGCTGATTGCAGGCGGTCGTGATGGCCAGATCTCCAAACTGGCACTGGACGGTCACTACCAGGCAGCCCAAAAGCTTCTCGAAGGATACCTGGAATATACAGACTCGGACTCGGTGTATATCGAACTTCAGCAAAACCTGATACATGGGGATACGAAGCGCAATCGTGCGCTAGTAGGGCTGGCTCGTGAAATACGCATTCCAGTCGTTGCCACAAACGACGTACACTACCATGTCCCGGAGAGGTACAGACTTCAAAATGCACTGGTGGCGGCCAAGCACAACACCACCATTGACCAGGCCCTGCTCTTTGTGCGACCAAATCGTCACTTCTACCTGAAGTCCCAAGCCCAGATGGAGAAGCTGTTCAGACAGTACCCGGAAGCCATCTCAAACACCCTTAAAATCGCAAAGGAATGTACTTTCGATCTGAGCACTGACCTGGGTTATCAGCTTCCTGAACCCGATGTGCCTGACGGTTATACGCCGGAAAGCTACCTGAGGCAGCTCTGCTACGAGGGCGCCGTGAGACGATACGGCTCAGTATCAAAGGCAGTCGAAGATAGGCTCGAAGAAGAGTTCAGTCTTTTCCGCAAGCTCAACCTGGCAGGCTTCCTACTTCTGTACCGCCAGATAGGTCTCATAGCTCAGGACATTGCAAAAGAACAGGGACTCATACCCCCAGAGACTCCTCTGGAAGAGCGTTCGCCAATCAGAAGCAGAGGGTCGTCCGTGGCCCTACTGGTCGGCTACCTCATCGGCATCAGCCACATCGACCCCCTGAAGTGGGACCTTACCCTGGAGCGGTTCATCTCCGAGCACACGGACATACTCCCTGACATAGACCTGGACTTTCCGAGAGGGCTGCGAGACGAGGTAATCAAGCGAGTCCATGATCACTTCGGACCTGAGTATGCCGTCCTGACAGGCGCGATTACTACTTACAGGGTGAAGGGAGTGATACAGGACCTAGGGAAAGCTCTGGGCTTGCCTCCGAAAGAGAGGACGCTGCTATCAAAAAAGATACAGTCCCACGACTCCAAGATGCTTCGGAAGGAGATGCTTGAGCTTCCTGACTTCCGAGACAAGGTCGATGCTCCGGGCTGGCGGGACATCATCGAGCTTACCCCTCAACTGGTAACCGCTCCAAGGCTATTGAGTCAGCATGTTGGCGGTATGATCCTAAGCAGCTCGCCTATTCCTGAGATGGTCCCTATACGAGCAGGCGCCATTGACGGCCGGTTCATCATGGACTGGAATCGGGACAGCGTGGCCTATGCCAACTTCGCCAAGATAGACCTGCTGTCCCTTCCCGTGCTCGACCAGATAAACGAGGCCCTCGACCTGATTGAGGAGCGTCATGATGCAAGGCCAGACCTGGGCCAGATAAGTCCCAATGACCCTAACGTGTACGACATGATTAACGCCGGAAAGTCCAAAGGTGTTTTTCTACTGCAATCGCCGGCGCAGCTACAGATGGGACAGCGCCTTCGCTCTCGTAACCTGCTCGACCTCGCCTACCAGGTAGCGCTCATTCGCCCCGGCGTGGGTGTGCAGGGCAGCGCCGTGTCCCAGTTTATCGAGAGATATCGGCACGGAGCCAAATGGGCATATGACCACCCGCTGGAAGAGCGTGCGCTGAAACGGGGCTACGGCATCATCGTGTGGCAAGAGCAGGTGGTCCAGCTAATCATGGATGTGGCGGGCTTGAGCGCGGCCGAGGCCGACGAGATAAGGCGAGCCTTTACTAAATCCAGCAACGAGCATCTGATAGAGATGTGGCGGGGGAAATTTCGTGAGGGTGCGCTTAAGAAAGGCGTATCTGAGGAGGTAGCCGAGAAGATATTCGGAAAGATAAACGGCCATTACATGTTTCCGGAGTCCCACTCCCACGCCTTCGCTATTACCGCTTACCAGGCGGTGTGGCTCAAACACTATTACCCTCTCGAGTTCTTCGTTGCTTTAATGAACAATCAGCCGATGGGATTCTACCCAGTGGAAACGCTCAAGCAGGATGCCAGAAAGTTCGGAGTGCCGTTCCTGAACCCATGTGTGAACAGAAGCCACACAAAGTGTGCTCCAGAGGGGAACTCAATTCTTATGGGACTTCAACTTATCAAGGATGTAGGAAAGAAGAACGCCGAATTCATCACCGAAGAAAGAGCGCGGCACGGCCCATACATCAATGCAGGCGATCTCGTGAGACGCACTGGTCTGAAACCCCAGGCAGTGCTATCCCTGGTGCTGGCAGGCGCGTTCGATGCCGTAACGCCTAACCGCAGACTGGCACTGTGGGAAGCCGGGCTTTACGAGCGCCCGACGAAAAGCGGCCAGATGGTGCTGCCGCTATCCATGGACGACAACGTGCCGGATATCGAGGACATCGATGACTACGACAAGATGCTGGATGAGTACGAAACTATGGGTATCTACCCCAAGGGCCACATAATGGAGTTCGTAAGGCCCAGGCTGAGCCCACAGGTACTCAAGACAGTTGACGTAGAAACCCTGGCAGAGGGTGACCAGATCATGGTGGCAGGCTGGCCTATAGCAAGGCAGCATCCTAAAGGCCAGAAAGGCACCGTGTTCGTGACTGTAGAAGACGAGGTTGGTGATACCCAGCTAATAATCTGGCCAAAAGTATTCGAGCGATGCCGAAAAGCACTCCGAAGTCACGTGATCTTAGCACGGGGTGTCATATCCAAGTGGGATGGAACTGTCAACGTGGTGGTCTCGGACATAAAGGCGGTGGACGTGCGCGCAAACATGCCAAGGTCGCACGACTGGCACTAACCTAGTGGTCGGAGAGACTGGATTTGAACCAGCGACCCCTGTACACCTCCAGTCGATATTTCGTTAGGCCCCTCCGCCAATATAGGCCGCACCACCAACCTCGATTTCCCGTCGAACAGCGGATGAATCGGCCGCCTTGCTTCAACTGCAAACTTCATATTAAACAGATCTCCCGAAAAATTAATGGGCGCCGACGGGGCCCTAAATTTAAAACGAGCCTCGCCCTCTGGCCCAATTGGGTCGATCGAGCACTTATCGAGCATCCAGGAATTTTTACATGATTTTAGGCCTTCTGTATACCAAATTAATTTCACTTCAATTGGTGATTCCCAAGGCATAAATTTCAAATAATACCACTCTCTACGAAGTGACCTTTGCTGAACACAGATTGCTAGGCGTCCGTTCTTAACTGCAGCTCTCCGATTTTTCGACGCCAAAAAGGAGCTTCCTTTTCGTTCTATATTTGCTTGATCCGTCGTGTACCCAAGAAGGAGTTACGAATGCACGCATCTCACCTCTGAAATCCAGTCACCACTTTATGTCTGCGTCCACAAAAACACCCCATTGAATCCGTCAACGGCCGGCATGGCATGCTGGCTTGGATTTGTGGGATTTCTGTTGCGAGAGTAGAATTGCCGCATGGATAGACAACAGGACCTCGCAGCTAGCCTTATTTAATTTCGAGAGGCAGCACAGACACACCGTCTGCGGGATCTAGGTCCACAACAGCTACGGTCTTCGTCTGGCTACCGGATGGCGCTCCCGAATAATGAGCAGGGATGCCCTTCTTTGACACATCTCGATACACGTGCACATGTCCAAGAGCTAGGTAATGGCACGTCGCTGCTGCTACCTCTTCCGGTGTGATCGGCGACGACCGCATTGGGTCGACCTCCTCCATGAACAGCCCGTGCGCCATGGCCACAAACCATCCCCCTGACGGCCGATCCGGCATTCCCTCTAATGGACTGAAGCTTGGGACATGATTAAAAACCGGTCTACCCCAGATCGTAAGGCCAATCTGTTCTAATGTGACGGATTGGCCTTCCGGCCTCGTAATAAGCGAGACGTTTGCGGGCAGGTTGCCAATATCGATATCGTCTTTCAATACCGCATCGTGGTTTCCGGGGAGAATCACCACTGGCAGTTCCAGATCGCCCAAGTCACCCATAACCTGGTCAACGATCCGTTTCGGCACTCTTTGGTGATCGAACAGATCGCCCGCAATTAACACGGCGTCAGAAGCTGTGCTACGACTCAGTTCGAGCATGGACTCGAACCCTTGCAAGGCCTCATCGGGGTAGATATCAGTGCCGATGTGCAGATCGGAGGTGTGCATTAGTCGAATTCGTCGCCTATCGTATCCGCTTGTCATTAAGACCTCGTTATTAAACATGCTGTCCGCAGCACGGGGACCGTCCGCCGACTCTACCAAAGCCTATCATCTTCAATGCGATTAACGCGACTTGCCCGACGCTGTGGCCCGCGGTAAACCTACAGTAACCGCTGGTTTTCAGCCTCTCTGTTGGCACTCTCCCACGAAATGTTTTCGCCTTAGGTACAGTGTCAGGCTGGCAGGCGAAAGACAAACTTCGTAACGCAATTCCAGAGATTGGAATTGCGTCTTGATTACTTGGAGAGGCAAAATTTCAAAGAAAAAGACCGCCTCACTAGGCGGTCTCCACGGCTTCGTATCGGGGTGCAAATATCTTAATGGTCAGGGAGACTGGATTTGAACCAGCGAGCCCCTGCACCCCATGCAGTATAGTGCCTTAAAAAGCCTAGTGCCTGTTTAGACTGCTTCACGGGGCATGGAAAAGCCTTACTACTAGCATATGCAGGGGGTCGGTTTGTTAACTACCCTGCTGCTTACTAGCCTAATTCTACACCATAGCCTATCCGACATCTATTGCGATCAAACCGTGGAGGATAGCTTTCCCAGATGCCATTTTCATTGACGGATATGTGGATAGCCTAATTAACTTTAGTACCCAGCTAAGATTCGACACCAACCCCGACCACCTGATTTGAGATTGCCCATTTGCGTACTGCTCGCACACCCTAACATCGGTTAGCGATGCATGTCCTGATACCCTTCGAAGTTTCCCTTACTCGTTCGGACGATGGCTGTAGGCTGTATTAAGAAGCGCCTACTTTCCAAAGACCCGCAGCTGGCCCAGCAGTTGTCAGCGTAGCGACCAAGCCGCGTTAAAGACATCAGCGACTGAACACCACGAACTGTTTAGTCAAATCGTCCTCCAGGTATGGATCGCGCTACACGGCGAGCTCAAAAAGATTTGCGGCCTGCTTCGGACGCCGAAGGCTTAGCGTGGCGATAGCGCCATATCCGAGCTTGTAACCATTCCGCTCTTGCTCCCACGACCGAACGCCAACCTTTCGAATCTCTCGCAAGAACTTCAATGTATCGGAAAGCGCGACTCGTGCCAGAACACCAACAATTTCATAGTTACCATAATCAAAGTTCCGATGAATCATGAATGCGTGTTTAACAAGCCGGGGAACAA
>CAJWRP010000024.1 GCA_913046025.1 uncultured Chloroflexota bacterium | reverse complement strand
TACCTTGGCTTCGACGAGGCCTGGATTGGCGAGCACCACAGCGCTGGCTGGGAGACGATCTCATCGCCTGAGATTTTCATGGCAGTGGCGGCAGACCGCACGAAGAATATCAGGCTAGGCACCGGCGTATTGAGCCTGCCCTACCACCACCCGCTCATGGCCGCTAACCGTATGGTGCAAATCGACCACATGTCTCACGGCCGCGTCATGATGGGCGTTGGCCCCGGCGCGCTTCCCGGCGACGCCTACATGATGGGCATCGACCCAACAACGCAACGAGAGAAGATGGACGAGGCGCTGGGAGTAATCATACGCCTGTTCACCGAGACCGAGCCTATAACTTACAAGAGCGACTGGTTTGAGCTAAACGAGGCCATGCTTCAGCTCAGGCCTTATCAAAAGCCCCACATGCCCATCGCAGTCGCGGCGATACAGTCGCCCGCAGGGGTGGCGCTGGCCGGCAAGTACGGTGCGTCAGTCCTTACGATCACTGTACCTCGTGATCCATCTGCCGGACCTGCCGATCTTGAGGCTCTCTGGCGCATCGCCGAGGAGTCTGCCGAAAAGCACGGCAAGACTATGGACCGCAACGAGTGGCGCCTGTCCATACCCGTCCACCTGGCCGATACTCGTGAGCAGGCCTTTGAAGAGGCCCGCATCGGCGCAGGGCAGTTCCTGCGGGAGTACTCGGAAGGGACCAACGGACGCAAGCCACTGTTCGACGGGCCGCTGGAACAGGTCATCGATGCAATGGCGGAGAGCGGCGCGTGGATCATCGGCACTCCAGACGACTGCATTGAGGCCATCCACAAACTTGACCAGCAGAGCGGCGGCTTTGGCGGCTTCCTGGTGCAGACCATCGACTGGGCTCCCAGGGAGAAGATACTACACAGCTTCGAGCTTCTGGCCCGATACGTCATGCCCCAATTCCAGGGCTCCATATCCGGCCTGGCAGCTTCCAATCAATGGGCAACTGATCGCCAGGAAGTACTGGTTGCCGGTAGGGTCCGCGCCATCGACCGAGCGAAGCAGGCCTACGCCGAACGCTCCCGATAGCAGAGTGCCTTATGGCGCGACGCGGTAGGCAATACAGTTCACGATTTCTATGGCCAGGGGTTTCTGGGCCAGGCCTGTTGTGCCTATTACTGCGCGGCATGGCGGAATGGGAATGAACTCCTTGTAGATCTCGTTCAGCATTGACCAGTTGTCCATATTGGTCAGGAAAATCACAAAAGTGACCACCCTGCTGAAACTCGTGCCTGAAGAGTCTAGGATAGTCTTTACGTGGCGGAACGCAGCCCGGTATTGCTCCGCATCCGTATCGCCGATGATGTTGCCGCTGAAGTCTGACGGGGTGGTGCCCCTGACGTAGACCTTGACGGCCTTCACCTTCAGCATTCGCACCAGGTCTTCTTCGAAGTAGTCGCTGTACAGCCCTATGCGGTGGCTGGTCTCGCCAGTGGCCTGATTTCGGCCTGCGTCAATAATCAGGTCCAGGATCTGGTCCCGATCGGTGACAGACAAGGCATGAGCCTCCTCGATCGTCATCGCATCTAAATCTGCAAGAGTGTGCGCCATATGCTGGTCTCCTTCCCTCCCCAAATTTCATCATATCCGCGTCAAAGGCCTCTCGCCTTTGCGGTTATGGCAAAGCATAATGCCGAGGCGTGCATCTAACAAGAGGGTACGTTGACGTATGAGTAAAGCGGTGTTAATTTCTGGACACAGCGCCGAGCAATAAACCACGAAATACCGGTGAACAAATTGAGTGATATTCCTATCGTTTACACCCTTACGGTCTGCCCCACATGCGACGGACTGCGAGAGGCCTGGGCCAAAGAGGGCATCCAGTACGACGAACGCCGCGTCGATCAGAGCCAGGACACGCTGGATGAGGCGTTGGACTACTCAGACACGGTGCCTATCATCGTATTTCCAGATGGTCGTGTAGAGGTGGGGTTTGAGGGCAAAACCGGTTGAGAGATCGGCTAACGGGCCGTCGGTCCGCTACTTTTTACATCTACATCACCCGCACAACCGCTACGAGAGAGGCGAAAAGATGTCCCTAACCCGTGAAAAATTTCAGCAGGGCATGACGACCCAGCAGTACATTGATCAGGTCAAGGTCAACAAGCAGCCCTTCATCGATATTCACGAGGCCGTGGAGGTACCCGAGGCTGTGCAGAAGCAGTTCGACGGTCTGTCTTCACCGCTGAACCTGGCCGTGTTCACTGCCGACTGGTGTGGCGACGCCATGAGCACCACGCCATCAATCCTGCGCCTGGCCGAAAGCACCGATGGCCTGGTGGTCAACGTCTTCAACCGCGACGAGGAGCTTGAGCTTAGCAACACCTTTTTGCCTGAGGAGAGGGCCGGCACAGTGCCCATCTTCGTGGTCTGCGATTCCGATATGAACGAGGTTGCGAGGTTCGTGGAGACGGCTCACGAGCTGGTGCCCGACATCGACGCCATGGACGGCAATATCGATAAAGAACTCGAAGGCCTGGCCGAGGGCTATGCCAGAAGGCTGCGCCGAGGGAAGCGCACCGAGTACAGGGTCTCTCACGCAAATCAGTGGGGGGCAGTGATCTTGCAGTCCTTCGCCGATACGGTGGCCAGAGGCCTCACCCTTTCTGACGACCAGCGGCCTGCCGTGGGCGGCACCAAGTGGCCTTCGGAGGACTAATTCAGCCCCAGCATCGGCGGTATTTCCAAACCCGCAACCCAGCACACGGGAATTGCGGCGCGAGTGCATAGGCCATTCAAAGAGACACTGTTGGAGGCCATAAGGTACACTTGCCTCCGTCCCAGTAGGTTCCGGAGGAATTAATGCAAGAGCAGGCCCTGGCCGACGTGCGCGTACTCGACCTTACCCACTACATCAGCGGACCTTACTGCACCAAGCTGTTGGCCGATTACGGTGCCGACGTACTGAAAATCGAGCGACCGAATTCAGGTGATGGCTCACGCAGGATGGGACCCTTTCCCAAGGACGAACCTGACCCTGAAAAGAGTGGCCTCTTCCTTCACCTCAACACCAACAAGAAGAGCATCACTCTGGACCTGAAGTCTGCCGAAACCAAGGCCATTGTCTTTCGGCTAGTGGAGACCGTTGACATCGTCGTGGAGAGCTTCCGTCCAGGCACGATGGAGAGCCTTGGCCTTGGCTACGAAGCGCTCAAATCGGCCAAGCCCGACATCGTACTGACTTCCATCACCAACTTCGGTCAGACCGGTCCCTACAGAGACTACATGCTGACCGACGCCATGGCGTACGGAATGGGAGGCGAGATGTACTCCACCGGGATAGCCGACCGGGAGCCTGTAAAGCTCGCTGAAAACGTTGTGCTTTATCAGGCGGGGGCCGTCGCGTCCGTGGCCACCATGGGAGCGCTATTTGCCTCACGAATGCAGGCCATAGGCCAGCATGTTGACGTTTCTATTATGGAGACTCAGGTAGGCACCATAGACCGCCGCATGAGCATGTTGCTGGCCTACCAGTACAACGGTGAGATAACCAGGCGCACCTCTCCAACAGCCGGTTTCGGCTACCCCACCGGTGTATTTCTCTGCGCCAACGGCTACATTCAGATCAATGGCGGTGGCAACTACTTCAAACGCGTAGTGAACATGATGGGTAACCCGCCGGAGCTTGATGACCCAACATGGTACGAGCCAGAATCCCAATTTAATTCCGACCTCGCAGACATATTTGATGCTTACTTCACCCCGTGGTGCCTGGAGCGGACCAAAACCGAGATCTGGCAGGCGGCCCAGGAATCAGGTGTGCTCAGTGGGCCGCTGAATACCATTGAGGAGTTGATAGAGGACCAGCATTTCATACAGCGACAGGCCTTTGCCGACGTGGAGCATCCCAAGGCAGGTCGCCTGATGCAGCCCGGCAGACCCTTCATCATGAGCGAGTCGCCCTGGTCGATCAGAAACCCTGCGCCTCTATTGGGGCAGCATACCGATGAGATTCTTACCAGCCTGGGATACCGCGCCGATGAGGTAACCCGGCTGCACAAAGAAGGTGTCGTATAGTGGCCAAGCTTCCTCTGAAAGGCGTCCGAATCCTGGACATGACCGTGGTGTGGGCAGGGACCTACTGCGCTACGCTTCTGGCAGACCTGGGCGCTGAGGTCATTCGCATCGAGTCCATCCAGAAGATGCAGCCCATAACCCGCGGCTCGATGGCCCATCCGTCAAAGGCCGCAATCGAAGGCCTGCAACCCTTCGTCGGTGCAATGCCAGGCCGTGAACCCGGCAAGCGTCCCTGGAATCGCTACCCCCTGTTCAACGCCCACGGCAGGAACAAGCTGAGCATGACAGTGGACCTGCTGCGACCAGAGGGTATGGATATCTTCAAGAAGCTGGTGAAGATAAGCGACGGCTTCGTGGAGAACAACGTAACGGAGACCATGGACAAGCTGGGCATCTCCTACGAGATGCTCAAGGAGCACAGGCCTGAAATCATCATGCTGCGAATGCCTGCCTACGGCAATTCCGGACCGTATAGGAACTACCGGTCTCTGGGCGTTCACATGGAAGGGGTCATCGGCCACACGCTGCTGCGGGGGTATCCGGACTTGGGCCCCTCAGTCAGCACTAACGTTTACGGGGCTGATGCGGCAGGTGGCGTGCAGGGAGCTTTCGCCATGTTAGCGGCTCTGCATTACCGAAACCGCACTGGCAAAGGCCAACTCATCGAGCTTGCCCAGGCCGAAAACATGGTGCCTTATCTGGGGCAGTTCTTCATGGACTACGCTATGAATGGCCGCAACAATTCCACGCTAGGCAATCGACACTCCACCGCGATACAGGGCTGCTACCCGTGCAAGGGCGACGACCGCTGGGTGAACATCACCATATTCTCTAATGAGGAGTGGAAGGCGTTTTGCAGTGTGGCACAACTAGAAGGACCAGCCGAAGACGACAAATTCGCAAGTCCAGAATCCCGCTATTCTCATCACGACGAAATTGACAGCTTGATCTCCCGCTGGACGGCAGACCAAGATCACTACGAGATCATGAAAATCCTTCAGAAGGTCGGCGTGGCTGCCGGACCCGTCATGGACCAGCGCGACGCATTAAGCGACTCCCACCTGCTGGAGCGCGACATGTTTGAGGAGGCGACCCAGGAAGACGTGGGAACTCACATGTACACAGGCGCGCCCTACAAGATGTCCGAAACGCCGATCAAGATAAGGCGTGGCCCCGTTCAAGTGGGACAGGACAACGAGTACGTATACAAGACGCTACTGCAAACGTCGGACGAAGAGTACGCCAGACTGGAGCAGGAAGGCCACATAGGCATGGACTACGGCGACCACGTGCCGTAGTCCTAATCAGGCTACTCCACGTAGCCATTCTTCTCATCCCAGTCGCGAGCCTCCTGAGGCCTCTTGTCAGGGTCGCCAAAGCCACCACCGCCCGAGGACAAGCAGATGATTCGGTCGCCAGGGTTGACCACCACACTGGTCTCTTTGGACTTGAGCACCCGCTCTTTGCCATTCGATATTATCGAGTACCTGTGAGGCAGGCCCGAAGTACCGCCGTGCAGCCCAAATGGCGCGTTGAATATGCCGTCCCCTGCCGTGTTGAGCATAGCTGGGCCTTCGCCCTCGTACTCGATCTCACATACTGCGCCCAGGCCTCCGCGCCACTGGCCGTCGCCGCCTGAGCCGGGCCGCATCTCGTGCCGCCTCACGAACAGAGGGAAGCGCTCCTCAGTTATCTCTACGCTGGGCGAACGTATGCCGCCCGCCGCCTGATTCTCGCCTATGTTGGACCAGCCATCGAAGCCCTGGCATGCGCCTGCTCCGCCTCTGGCCATGAAGAAGTGCCAGATAAACCTGTCGCTGGTCCGGGAGTCGATGCCGGTAATGGCGTACCGCAATCTTCGAGAGAAGGCCGCATTTACGGCATCGGGAATGGGGTCGGACATGGCGTGGAATATGGCCTCGATAATCTCCTCAGCGCAGTGGTTGGTGCTCATGCACACCGGCGCCGGCGGGTTAGCGTTAACTATGCTGCCTTTGGGAGCGATGATGGTCACCGGCCTGTTGGAGCCTTCGTTCTTGGCAATATTTTCAGGCAGCATGTACATCAGCGCGGCATGGGCCATAGACCGCGTATTGGCGTAGGCGCTGTTAATGAAGCCCTTTACCTGGGGACTGGACTCGCTGAAGTCCATGATCATTTCTTCGCCCTGGATGGTTATCTTCACCCTGATGAGTATGTTCTTCGAGTCGAATCCGTCGTCGTCGATGATAGACAGACCCTCGTAAACACCATCAGGCCAGCCAGATATGATTCCCCTCACCTGCCGCTCAGTGGAGTTCATGATCTCGCCGACGTACCTGCTAAAGGTCTCATGACCATAGCTGTTCAGAAGCTCGTTCAGGCGTCGCGCGGCAATCTCCACAGAGCCTATCTGCGCGTTCATGTCGCCCAGAAAGTTCACAGGCAGGCGAACGTTGGCCGACATCATATGCAGCAGGTCTCGCCTGGGGACGCCCTTGTCGTGGATCCGTAGCGGCGGTATTCGCAGGCCTTCCTGATAAATCTCAAACGCGTCAGGATTGTAGCCGCCGTGAGTACCTCCGCCGACGTCGCTGTGATGCGCCCGGTTCACGGTGTAGAAGAGAAGCTGGCCCTGAAAAAAAATGGGCTTGATGACGGTGATGTCAGGAAGGTGGCTACCGCCGAAGTATGGGTCGTTAACCAGGAACATGTCGCCGTCATGGATGTCGTCGCCAAAGAAGTCCCGCACCGCGGCACCTGCAATTGGCAGGGCGCTGATGTGCACGGGAAGCCCCTCGCCCTGGGCTACAAGCTGGCATTTGTCATCCAGTATGGTCGTGGAGAAATCACGGCTGGAGTTCAGAATCTGCGACATAGCCGTGCGCAGCATAACCTCCATCATCTCTTCGGCAATAGATCCCAAGCGATGCTCTAGCACCGAGAGGGTAATGGGATTAATAGCGTCTTCGGAGCCATGGCCACCGGAGTCTTCGTCCTCCCCTGACTGGAGAGCGATTTGCAACTGCACACCACCGAATCGGTCCGCGCTGGCAATATCGCCGTCGCCTACCACGATGGAAGTGTATTCCGATTCCAGGATGGCCGGGCCGACGATCTCCGCCCCTATGGGAATGCCCTGCAGGTCGTAAACCGGCACCTCGTGCCACTGGCCCATGTATACCCGGCGGTGCAGCTTGGGTGAGACTTGGGAATTTCCACTGCCAGTCTGTTCCCTTAGGGTTACCTTGGGCAGGCGTCCGATCACGGTTACTCGCAGGGTAACCAGACGAATCTCCTGCTCAGACTGGCTGTAGGAGTAAAGCTCCTGGTAACGGCTATGAAAATTCTGCGCCCAGTCTTCCAGCAGCCTGTCATCATCAAACGATAGGTCCGGCAGCGTTACGTTGACCTCGTAAATCTGGTCGAGGTAGCGCATGTCTGCCGCATAAGTCACCTCGACGCGGTCGTCCGTGATTCCCTGCTTCACCAGCCTGGTCTTGCCCTGCTGATACAGGTCATCAAGGATTGCTCGCACTGCTGCGACGTCCATACCTTCAAGGCTGGCCGGGTGAGAAAGCGAAAGGTCGTAACGTAGGTCAGTAGCCAACATGCCATAGGCGGAGAGCACTGCGCCTGCTGAGGGAAGGTAGGCCCTGGTTATGCCTAGCTGACGGGCCACCTCGCTGACCTGTAGACCAGCCGCGCCACCATAGGCGACCAGCGCAAAGTCCCTGGGATCGACGCCGCGCTTGACCGACATAAGCCGAACGCCCTCTGCAATGTTCGTGGAGACTAGCCGGTGTACTCCTGCTGCGCCTTCCTCTTTGGAAAGCTTCAAAGGCTCGGCGACCTTTTCGGCGATGGCTGCAGCCGCCAAGTCTTCACACAACATTTCGCGACCGCCTAGGAAATTGGAAGGGTCTAGAAAGCCCAGCACCAAGTTGGCATCGGTAACTGTGGGATCGAAACCACCCTTGCCATAGGCTGCGGGGCCAGGAACCGCGCCAGCACTTTCAGGGCCAATCTGTAAAATCCCACCAGAGTCCACCCGTGCTATGCTGCCGCCACCAGCTCCCAGCGTCTCTATGTCGATCATGGGCACAGCTATCTGCCAACCGGCCTCAGAACGCTCGGTGGTCAATCTTGGAATGCCATGCTGCACAATGGAGATGTCAGTGCTGGTGCCGCCCATATCCAGACCAATGATATTGGACGCCCCTACCAGTTCGCCGTAGTACGCAGCGCCGCTGACGCCGCCCGCCGGTCCAGACAAGATTGCTCCCGCCGCCATTCGGCTAGACTCCTCGATTGACGCTACGCCGCCGTTGGACTGCATGATAAGCACGTCCTCGGCCCTACCCAGCGATGACAGCCTTTCTCGCAGACGTCCCAGGTATCCAGCGAAGACCGGCCCCACATATGAGTTGATCACAGTCGTACTTAGCCGATCGAACTCCTTGATCTGCGGTACAACTTGATGGGACATAGAAGCGTACATATCAGGAAACCTCTCACGAATCCGGTCTGCTACACGGCGCTCATGATCGGAGTTCATGAATGAAAACAGGAAGCATACGGCCAGAGATTCGACACCCTGCTCTTGGAGGTAATCCAAGGCTTTTTCGAGATCAGCCTCGTCGAGTTCAGTATCCACGGAGCCGTCCCACTTGACTCGCTCAGTCACCACGGTTCTTAGGTAACGCGGCACCAGCGGTTCAAAAGGCTTAGTCCGGAGGTTGTACCGGTCCTCTTTCAGGCCCTCGCGCATCTCCAAAAGGTCGCGAAAGCCACTGGTAGTTATCAGTCCTACCTTGGCACCCTTGCGTTCCACCAGGGTGTTGGTGGCAACGGTGGTGCCGTGAATTACTCGGTCGGACCGGCTGAGAAGATCGGCCAGTGATATGCCATAGTCTTTTGCGACGTCCCCAAGGCCGATGAGCAGGCCTTCGGAGGGGTCGGCCGGCGTGCTAGGTGTTTTGAAAAACCTGGGTGTTTCTTCGTCCTTCACCACGACGAAATCGGTGAAAGTGCCTCCGACATCGATGCCGACTCTAAACATCGGCGCTCGTTTTACGGCTTTTCAAATTTGTATGCTGCTCATGATTTCTACCGGTACTGAGGCCAGACGCAGGACTAAACAATGACGCCTCGCTCCCTCAGTTCGGGTAGCTCGCTCTCCTCTACCCCCAACAATTCGGTAAGAATCTCATCAGTGTGCTGGCTGTAATGAGGAGCAGAGGTCACTTCCACGGGGGAGGCTTCCAGTTTGATAGGGCAGCCTATCATCTGATAGTCGCCTCGCTCGCTGTCCGGCACGGTGATGACCATATCGCGTTCGATAAGATGCTCGTTGGTCAGTACCTCTTCAGGGCTAATAACGGCCCCGCACCATATTCCATATGGTGCAAGATGTTCGAAGGCCTCGAACTTGGTCCGCTGCATGGTCCATGCGTCGATAATCTCCTTGACCTCGTCGGCATGTTCCAGTCGCGTTTCGTCGGTCGCGAACCGCTCATCCTCAAGAATGTCTTCCCTACCGATAGCAATCATCACCGTCTCAAAGGCCTGCCCCCTCAGTTGAATCATAATGTAATCATCCGATTCGCCAGGAGCACACGGATAGACCCTTGGTATGCCGTTACCACCCCGATAACCTGGCCTGACATTGGGACCACCTACGCTAAGGCTACTGATCAGACGGTAACGCATCAGGTTCACTATGCCGTCCTGCATGGAGACCTCGACGTGCTGACCTTCTCCAGTGTCGTTGCGCTGATGCAGTGCAGCCAGGATGCCAATTGCGGTATGCAGTCCGGTCCCTGAGTCCCCTACGCCGACGGGCGTTGCCACAGGAGGCCTGTCTGGGTAGCCGTTGGCTGCCAGCGCTCCCGAAGTTGCCTGGGCCGCCAATTCGAAGCTCTTGAAATCGCTCCATCTGCCATACTCGCCAAAGCCCTTTATGCTGGCGTGCACTACCCGAGGGTTAATCTCCCGTAGTTTCTCATATCCAAACCCTAGACGTTCCATTACTCCTTTCGAGAAATTCTCCAGCACAACGTCGGCCCACTGAACCAGCTTGATGAAGATTTCTCGGCCCCTGTCATCTTTGAGGTTAAGCGTCATAGCACGCTTGTTATTGTTAAAAATGGTGAAGTAGACGCTGTCCACGTTCTCCTGATGCGACAGCTCCCATCGAGTGTTGTCACCCCCAGCAGTGTCCTCCAGTTTGACAACGTCGGCACCCAACCAGGCCAAAAGCTGACCACACGACGGCCCGGCCTGAACCCGGCTCATGTCCAATATCTTGAATCGTTTTAAAGCTTGTCCCGTCATCCCTCAAACCTTCCACATTTTGTTATATCGCCACAGCCCCGAATAATGTTTTATCTAAATTTATTAATCTAAAATTTAGTCCTTGACCCCACGCCGCTCCAGCGTATCCTCGTTCAACTCGAGACCCCAGCCGGGTTTGTCCAGCAGCGTCATCTGACTGTTCTTTATCTCCGGTCGAACAGTGAATAGCTCATCCCAAATGGGATCCCTCGCTGCATCGGGAAAGGTCTCAAGTATTTCGCCATTTGGCATGGCAGCCACCACGTGCCCATGAATCTGTGGATCATGATGCAGGGCCAGCTGAACATTTTCCGTTGCGCACATGCCCGCTATTTTGAGCACTTCCGTTACGCCCGCCGATCTGGTGCCGTCGAATTGCATGATCTTAATCCCGCTACGCAGAACAAGATCTCTGGCATCCCAGCGATGCAACGCCTGTTCACCAGACGCGATAGGGATGGTCGTGGCTTCTGCTACCTGCCGCAAGCCCTCCACATGGTCGTACCAGTGCACCGGCTCCTCCAGCCACCGAATGTTCAGCGGCTCAAAGGCCTTGGCCGCCGTGATAGCGGTCTTCACATCGTAGCCTTCGTTTACGTCCAACATGATGTCGATGTCCGGTCCCAAAGATGACCGCACCGCAGAAACACGCTCTACGTCCTCTTGCCAGGGCACGCCACCTATCTTCAATTTAATGGCGTTATATCCCATGTCAACATAGGACTTACACTCAAGCACCAGGTCATCGATAGTCTTGCCGTCCTGATAATAACCGCCTGTTACGTAGCAGGGCACCGTATTTCTGAAGCCGCCCAACAGCTTGTAAACCGGCATGTTGGCAGCCTTGCCCTTGACGTCCCAGAGGGCGTTATCCACCCCGGCAATGGCCGCCATGAACTGCTGTCGCGTAAATCCAGACCCAGCCCAGTCCTTCATAAAGGTAAGGGAAAACATCTTCTGCCACAGATGCTCGTTATTCAGGGGGTCTTCGCCTATCAACATGGGCTTAATAAGGTCGGAGATAACGGAAGCGGCGCCAGACATATGAGGTATGCCTTCGGCGTCGGTGTAGTGCATGGAGCCGCCGTGGGACTCACCTATACCAACGATCCCATCGTCGGTATGAATGCGAACAACTAGCTCACTTACCTGTCCGACGCGATTGATGGATGTCCAGAACGGCCTTTCGAAATTAGGCCAGATTAGCAGAATGCGCTCGATGTCGATTATCTTCATTTTTTTCTCATATAGCCGCAAAAGGCTTTAATTAGCGGACGTTAAATAATTCAGGCTGAAACGTAGCAGCAACCCGCAGGGGCGTCAACTTCCGCAGAAAAACAGGGTACCTAATAAGGAAGATTTGGGTGAGGCAGTAGAACATGACCGATATTACATCGCTGCCGATGGCGGCGAGTGTTTCGGCCTGCTGATGAAGAACCTAGGTGGTTTGAACCGGAATTGCGCGCTTGATGGCGTGGGCCAGAAGCAGCATCTCCCGCTCCAGTTCATCGAAAACCGGCCGCGCCTCCGATACATCACCAGCGTGGGCCATCATCTCAAGTTTAAGCGCCAGGTTGCATGCCGAATAGGCACCAA
>CAJWRP010000023.1 GCA_913046025.1 uncultured Chloroflexota bacterium | reverse complement strand
GGTGTAACCCAGTTGGGCCGCTTCCTTAGAGATCTGGGCCTGATCATCCCAGTTAAGACCCAGCGATGCGTCTAGTCCTACGCCAATTTCCATGTTGTATTCCTCATTCGAGTGGTATTCAAGTCAGGGTTTGTTCGATGGTTGATGCTGACGGATACGGGGCATCACGCGGCATTATATGGAGGATTCAGTGGTTGGGCAAGCGGGAGGTGCCTGGTGAATGGGAATGGGTGAGACCGGCCTTCGCTGCCACTATTGAGGGACCTCTGACTGCACGGGTAATTGGCATGCCAGTTGTTTCTTCAAGCCGCAATTTTGGCGCCGGTGACGACCTTCTTGTTATACTCCCTAGGCCCTCGCAAGGCTGTCCGGTCAAATGCTACTTAAGGCTGTGGAGTGTTCGTGTCAAAACGTCTGAATTCGGAGCTGAATTGATAGGTGCCTGATGTCTGGTTGATGTCCCTGCTGGGTGTAGCTTCTTTATTCGCGTTTACGGTAGCGGGTGTGGCAGGGTTCGGTGGAGGAGTTCTTCTCATGCCGGCCCTGGTACTGGTATTCGGACCCAAGGAAGCGATTCCTATCGTCAGCGTGGCCGCTCTCCTGGCTGCTATCTCTCGCACAGGGTTGAACTGGAGGGAGATAGCATGGCCGGTGGTGAAATGGCACTCAATTGGGGCAGTGCCGATTGCAATATTGGCGAGCTTTCTGTTTGTCATCACTCCTCCAACTTTTATTGCGCGGGCCTTGGGTATCCTTTTACTAGTGTTTGTTGTGTTTCGGCACACTCACCGGAGCAGAGAACGAAACCTTGGTTTGCGAAAGTTCGCCCTGGTTGGAGCCGGGACCAGCTTTGTTGGAGGGTTTCTTGGAGTGCCAGGGCCGTTGCGCGCTCCCTTCTTTCTTGCCTACGGACTGACCGGAATGGCTTATGTGGGAACGTCTTCTGCTGCCATGTTATTTGCACAAACACCCAAGCTATTCGTGTACAGAGGTAACGACCTGCTCGGGACAGAAGTTTTGGCAGTCGGCCTGGCCCTGGGTGTGATGGGCTTTTTGGCGTCGTACATCGGTCGATGGATTGCGAAAAGGGCGTCGGCACGACTGTTCGAATATCTAGTAGAGGGGCTGCTAATTGGAGGAGGAGTTCTACTACTCTTCGCCTGATCGTAGCGGATTGATTCTTGTCTTTGCCCTGTCAGCGCAAAATTTGCTTTGTTGCGTTACGGGTAAGCCTGCTACTCCCGTGATGGCAGCGCAACGATGCCCGTGCCCAGCGTTGTCTTGACGCCTTCGTGGTTCTCCAGCCAGATCTCGCATTCCACCAAGTTTTCGCCGTTCTCTACGCGCTTGCGCTTGACGATGCCTTTGCCGAGGATAGGGGTGCCAGGCACGTCCATGCCGCGGTACTGGGTGACTAGCTTCTTCAGGTCTCCGCCTTCGCCAATCCAGTCTGTCATGACCTGTCCCAGCCATGAGCCCTTCAGCGCTCCGTGCAGGATGACATCCGGCAGCCCGTTGTTTTTCGCGAAGTTCTGGTCGTAGTGAATCTGGTAGTAATCGCCGGAAGCACCTGCGTACTTGACCAGCTGTTGGGTCGTCGGGTCTTTCCGGAGCGTTGGAAGTTCCGTGCCTTCCTCGATATCCTCGAAATATACCTGTTCGCTCATCCTATTTTCCTTTCGTGGGTGGGCCGCCAGTAGCCAAGCATGTGATAAACCTGAAGGCCAATGGCTGTAAGCTAAATGCTATTCCGGCTCGTAGCTAATTCCAGTGGTCCTTTGTATGGCCACCGTCGTGCCGAACTGGTTTACGTACTTGGTTTCTCGGATTGTGAATAGCATGTTACCAAGACGCCCGGGCCTCTCGAAAAGGTCCGCGATTTTCGTGGTGACGGTGACGTGATCGCCCGCTCGCACAGGCTCGAAGTACTCCCACTCGCTGCCGCCGTCCAGGGCCGCAGAGTAGGGGCTCTTGAAGCTGGGTGGCGATTTGGATATCAGAGAGCGCATGAAGGTTGGCGAGGCGATTATTCCGCCGTGCCGCGACTTTCGAGCAGCCTGCTCGTCATTGAACAGCGGATTGTTGTCGCCAATGGCCTGCGCGAACTTGATAATGGCGCCCTTCTCGACGTCGTATGAGACAGGCTCTGACTCTATTCCAATCGCTGCTTTCATCTCCGGAGTTATGACCGATTCCTCGGTTGCCATGTTGTCGGCTCCTGTAATTATGTGCGTTGTTGACTGCCGTATTTGACTGCCAGACGACCTGAGAGGAGTTTACGTTCGCTCCAGAGAGGTGTCAAGAATTTTTGTTTTTCATATGAGGCAATGCGAACGTGTAATATAGGCGCATGCTTATCAACGCATGTAAAACCACCAAGATCTACTGCCGATCCGATTGCCCGCCTGGCAGACGCACCAAGCCGGAGAACCGTGTGCATTTCGAATCGTTTGTTGCGGCGGAGGACGCTGGCTATCGCGCGTGCAAGGTCTGCAAGCCAACTGTCGGCGAGTACGGTCCGTGGGTCAGAAAGTCCGGATAGGATCCACTAGTCAGTTACACTTTTGGCCGTTTAGAGATAGAATACGATCTAAGAAATACAAAAAAAGTGTTTGGAAAATGCAAGTTGCCAAGTATGTTCGAATGTACGCCGATGATGAGGGCGAATCTCACTTCGAGGACGTTAATGACGAACTGCTGCCCCATGGATTTCGCCAACGTAGCGCCTATTAGCGCGGCCAACCAATGTCTGTGGGTAGGTGGGTCCCCAGGATGGCAGGGAGACATTCCGCATCCTGTTCCCAACCGTTCGATTTTCTGCACTATGGCTGGGACTTACGAGGTGACTGTTAGTGACGGCGCTGTCCGTAGTTTTCCTGTTGGTTCCGTGCTGCTTTTAGAAGACACGCACGGCAAGGGCCACTCCACTCGTATAACCAGCGACGTTGACATACTGGTCTTCGGTGTCACCCTGGCCGCTAACTAACCTGTTGCTGCCGCCGTCTCGTCGGCATGCTGCGCCACTAGGTCGTCGATGGAGTCGCGATCCCAGAAGAGCACATGCTCGATGACCTCGCGTATGCCCCATTCGCCCTCGTTGGGCTTGGCGTCTAGCTCCGAGTCTTCCAGCCCAATCAGCGAAGCAATCAGGGTCGCGCGGGCTATGTAGAGCTCGGCAAGTAGCCTAGACTTCTTGTCCTGCTGAAGGCGGTCCATGGCGTCCCGCAGGCCAACCACCGCTCCGGCGTGCTGCTTCTCGTGCTCGATGTTATGGGTAAGCAGATTCCAGACGTCACGGCCCCGAGCACAGCCATGTCTGCAAGGGCTGTCCAGATACTCCTCAGGAATGCTCATTATCTTGTCGAAGCTCTCCTGCATGGAGTCTTCCAGCCGCCGGACTAGATCAAGAACATCAGACATGGCTTTCTCCTCTTTGTGGCTTTTCGATCTGGGGGGCAATAGAGTTGTTGGCAGCCATAGTAGCAAAATGGGCCCTGCAGATTTGCCTGAATGTCGCGCTAATACCCCTGTTCTGCCAGCTCCCGCATAATATCTCCGTTAGAGGGCCTGTCCGATATGTTTTCGCCCACATGTTTCCATGCAATAGTCCCGTTCTTGTCGATGATGAAAGTCGCGGGCGCGGCAACTCCGTCGCCAAGCAGATCGAAAACATCGTAAGCACGAGCTACATTGCCGTCGTCATCGGCCAGCACCGTAAACTCTGTGCCTACCAGCGTCGCCATTTCAAGAGCGTCAGAAATATCGTCAGTACTGATTACCGCCAGTCCGATCCGATTACTCTCCAGTGTTGGATAAATCTGCTGCAGCTCACCGAGCTGGGTGCGGCAGAAGATTCAGAAAAAACCTCGGTAGAACACCAGCACAAGCACCTCATTATCCTGGAGCAACTCGTTCAACGCGACCTGTTGCCCGTTGGAGTCTGGTAGCGAAAACTCTGGGGCGACCTCCGGCGGGGGCGGCGAGGAGCACGCGACAAGCGCTAGGGTTAGCACTGTTAAAATTAATGCGATGAACTGCCTTTTCACAATCGGCTCCTAGTTAGTATAAATTCGTCGAATGTGCCGTCTGTAACTCAAGCTACTTGGGGGAGACATGAACGGGGGCTGCGAAGATTTTCAACCGTTGAACGTAATTCTGGTATTTTATTTCGGATTTGGCTGGCCTTCGAGATTCCGTATCTTTGAAATGGAGATTGTGTTCTTGTTGTCACGCGCGGAAAACCTAGAGGCATCTTTCACGGGCCTAAAACTGCCGTAGTATATTTCATCCCACGTACCATCTTCATTGACCCCTAAGACCAGAAGTAAGTCGGCGTCACCGCGAAAACCAATCTGACTTGCGGCGCGATTTGTTTTAATTTAAATGGTTTCCCCCGCTTTGTTCGTGGCATCATAACCATTTGATCCCGATGGTGCTTTGTAGAGATCATAATGGTCTATCGCCACTAACTCACCAAAATCTCCGAGGAGATTTCCTAGGCCTGACCACCTATATTCAGGGGCGAGAGACCGCAGAGCATTCTGTGAGGCGAAGATACTGGAAAGTATGTGCTGAGCTGCTGTGATTCGTTCGTCTTTTTGATTTGACATCAAAATTTACACCCCGCTATGGCGTTTACAAACACAATGCCGTCTGTTCTAGAGGCTACCCAACCTTTTCCAGCCTTGCAAAGCTGAGCATGAGGCGCTTGACACCGGCGTCGCTGTCTTTGAAGGCAACCGTCACCTCGAAGTCCTCGTGGGAAGGCTTGCACTCCATGACGATGCCGTCGCCGAACTTGCCGTGCTTGACCTTGTCCCCTACGGAAAAATGTGCCATAGGCCCGGCAGCCTCGGCCTTTCGCTGCTTGACGGGCTTGCCAATCTTGGGCGACGAGCCAGCGCTGCCGTTGGAGCCAACCTCGGACTGGCGGGTGCGGCGTGCGCCTGGAGTCCAGGCCGCCGACTTGATCGTCTTGGTCTTGGGCTGATTCTGCACAGGAGACGTAATTAGCTTGGGCGGAATGTCCATCAGGAAGCGCGAGGGTATGCTGGGCTCGGAGCCACCCCGGAAGCCACGTCGGAAGGCGCGGCACAGGTACAGCCGTTCTTTGGCCCGCGTAATGCCCACGTAGCACAGGCGGCGCTCCTCCTCCAACTGTATGGGGTCATCCATGGAGCGCATGTGGGGCAAGAGGCCCTCCTCCATGCCGACCATGAAGACAACCGGGAACTCCAGCCCCTTGGCTTGATGCAGCGTAATCAGGGTTATGGCCTCTGCCCTTTCCTCCATGCTGTCCACGTCGGCAACCAGGCTGACGCTCTCAAGAAAAGCGGTTAGCGCTTCCTCGCGTCCTAGCACCAGGAAATCTCGAGCCGTGGACTTGAACTCCTGTACGTTGTCCAGCCGCTCTTCGCCGCGCTCAGACTGGTCTAACAGGTAAGTCTGGTAGCCGGTGCGGTCCAGGACGCTGTCAATCAGGTCCAGAATGTCCGACTCCTCTTTGTCTGCCTGCAGTCCCTTTATCAGGTCGTGGAAGTCGGTCAGCGCGCGCAATGCACGGGCAGGGAAGGGGTTGTTTAGCTCATCGCCTGTGTCGGATTCTTTGGCGGCGTCGGTGGCCCCTGCGGATAAAGAGCTAATGGCCGCGAACATAGACATGTTGGCGCCGCGAGCAAGTCGAGTCAGCTCATCGAGGGTGCGCTGTCCTATGCCTCTGGTGGGCGTGTTTATGACGCGCATCAGGCTCACATCATCGTCTGGGTTAATGGCCAGCCGGAGGTAGGCAGTGACGTCCTTGATCTCCTGTCGCTGGTAGAACTTCGTGCCGCCCACAACCTGGTAGGCCATGCCGTATCGCATGCACGATTCCTCCAGGGCACGGGACTGCGCGTTCACGCGGTACATGACGGCGATGTCCCCAAGCTTGTATCGAGCGTTCTTACCTCTGGTCAGCGACTGGACTTCCTTGACGACAAACTGGGCCTCTTCGCCCTCGTTGTAGCCCTCGCTGACCACTATGGGCACGCCAGCGCCGTTCTGAGTCCACAGGTCCTTGTCGACCCGCTGCGTGTTGGCGGCAATGAGGCTCTTGGCGGCGTCGAGAATAGTCTGCGTGGAGCGGTAGTTCTCCTCCAGCGCGATGATCTTGGCATTCGGGTAGTCGTCCTGAAAACTGAGGATGTTGCGGATGTCCGCGTTGCGCCACGTGTAGATTGACTGGTCGGGGTCGCCCACAACACAGATGTTGGAGTAGGAGAAGGCCACCTGCTTGGCGATGGCGTACTGGACGATGTTGGTGTCCTGGAACTCGTCAACCATGAAGTGGACGTAGCGCTCCTGGTACTTTTTGGCCACCTCTGGGACCTTGTCGAAGAGCTGGTAAGTCTTCAATAGCAGGTCGTCGAAATCCAGGGCGGAGCTCTGCTGCAGAATTCCTTCGTAGTGCTCGTATGCCCGCACAATGATCTCGTCGAAGTAGCTGGCCGATCGGTATGCCAGCCCCTCAGAGGTTAGTAGCTGGCTCTTGGCGTTGGAGATCCCTGAGAGTATTGCTCTGGTGGCAAACTTCTTCGGGTCCAGCTCCAACTCTTTCATCACACGCTTCATAAGCGACATCTGGTCCGAGTCGTCGTAGATGGCAAACTCTCGCTTGACGCCGATGGCCTCGCCGTCCTGCCGAAGCACCAGCGCGCAGAAGGTGTGAAAGGTCTTGGCGGTAACATGCTCCGCCGCCGGACCAAGCAGAGGCGTGAGTCTGGCCCGCATTTCTCTTGCGGCCTTGTTGGTGAAGGTGACTGCTCCAATGCGGTACGGGGACACGCCGACCACGCGAATCATGTAAGCGATGCGTTGGGTTATGACGCGGGTCTTGCCGCTGCCGGGACCTGCCAGAATGAGCAGAGGGCCTTCGATCGTCTCGACGGCCTCGCGCTGTTTATCGTTAAGCCCTTCGAGGATTCGCTGGGCTGTTTGTGAGGAATTGACCATATGTTCTCCTAACGCAGATTATAGCATCTGGGGCATGTTCGCATGGGTTGCTGTGGAGCGAATTGTGCACATGTGTGGACAGAAAAAAATGAATTGGCGCAGTGGGATTCACATTGCGATAGGCAACCCATCTAGAGGGCTGACTCGAAAGCTAGTGGGAATAATGCTATTTGACATGGGCAAGTCACAATAATAAAGCCTGAGTTATCTTAAAACAGCATGAAACCGTAGAAAGAAAAGCATGTACGTTGACCTATTGCGAAGGAGCGTGGCCTCATGGAACTGGAACTGAGCAACATTAATTACCTGGCAGTGGTGGTGGCGGTTCTTATCAACATGGTCGGAGGCGCGGCCTGGTATGGCATTCTAGCGAATCCTTGGATGGCGGAAGTTGGGCTCCATAAGGAGGAGTTAAGCGCAGACCGGGCTGGGATGGTCCGCGGCTAAGTCATCGCGGTTATCGCTTCGATGATAATTGCGTTGACCCTGGCAACTTTTATTGAGGCAACCGGGGCGAAGGGCATAGATGGTCTGACGCTGGGCGTAATTGCGGGTGTCGGATTCGTAGGCACGACCCTTGGCTCCATGTCTGCCTTCGAGAAACGCTCGCTGAAGTTGTACCTAATGAATGCGGGATATCCCGTGATAATGTTCGCAGTTATTGGGGCGCCGCTAGGGTATTGGCAATAGGTCGCCGAGAAACCTCTATTCTACAAACAGCGGGTTGTCCTTGGTGATGATGCGGTCCTCGGCGGCGATGGCCTGGCGCAGGTATTTTGGCACAGAGAACATGCCCTGCTGCGTGATGCCGTCGTAGAAGCGTAGCTCCCCGTTTTTGTCCACGGAAATGCGCTCGGCGATGAGTCGGTCGACTTCATCCACGGACATCTGCGATGGGTCTGGCCCTCGAGACCCTACCACAAACCCCCACGTAGACCCGAAAGCTGGCACAAAGGCCTCGCACAGGTATGCGGCCTGGAAGATGCTGCCCACGGTGTTGGCCACGGCTGAGAAGCACTGCTCTGTAAGCGCCGGGCCAGTGTGTCCTGACTGCGCCACCATGAGACCCTGCTCGGTCATGCGGCTCTGCAACAGCCTGTAGAATTCCTGCGTGAAGATCATGTAAGCGGGGCCTGCCTCTAATGGGTCAGGCACATCGATGATGGCTACATCGAAACGATCGGAGGTCTCCTCCAGGTACTTCAGCGCGTCGTCGTGAATCAGCTCCAGCCGAGGGTCGTCGAAGGCCCCCTGGTGATGTTTCGTCAGGTACTGCTTGCAGAGGTCGACGACCTCCTTGTCGATGTCCACCATGACGACCTTTTCCACCGACTTGTGCCGTAGCACCTCGCGGATGGTAGCGCCCTCTCCGCCGCCCGCCACGAACACTACTTTGGGATTGGGATGAGCGATCATGCACGGCTGCACCAGCGCCTCGTGGTACACGAACTCGTCGACTTCTGTGGACTGGGTCTTGTCGTCCAGAACCAGGCTTCTGCCGAAACAGGCCCCGTCTTGAATGCGCACGTGCTGGAATGCCGTCTGCCCGTCGTAGAGCACTCTATCGATGTTCTCGGCTTGCAGTAGGTCAGGGGTTATCAACTCGAAGTGCCAGTTGCCGTCCGGTGGATTGTCCATTTCAAAGCCTAATTAATGGGTTAGATAGGTGCTGATGCAGTCTGAGGGATGACGCCGCGCTGCACCTCAGTTACGGTTGGGTCTTTGCATTGGAGGCGTTCCACAATTAGGTTTGCAGCATCGTAAGGCTTGAAGCCCTCGCCACAGGTAAATATGTCGGCGGCGGCGTATGAATATTCAGGCCACGTGTGGATGCAGAGGTGGGATTCAGCGATGGCGACGACACCTGTTACACCGACAGGCGAAAATTTGTGAAAGGTTTCACCGACGATGGTTGCCCCCGCCTCAACGGCAGCCCCTATCAACGATTGTCTGATGAACTCCATGTCATCCAAAATTTCAGGATTGCAATCCTTCAATTCCAACAGTAGATGGGTACCTAACGACGTGAACCTTGCATCCAAGCACCGGCCCTCCGAGTTAATATCTGTGTAGCCACACGAACGGGTATTATACAGGATAAAATTGGTAAGGAATAGATTTTAAGAAGCGGCACTAACATGCGTTCCGCTGGAAGACCTCTCTCGCACCAGCCAGTACTCCATGCTATCTGCCAGCGCCATCCAACTGGCCTCTATGACGTTCTCGGACGAGCCAACCGTATTCCAGGTCTTCCGCCCGTCTGTTGACTCAATGAGCACACGAACAATTGCCCCTGTACTGCTGCCCTGGTCTACGACTCTGACCTTGTAATCCACAAGTCGCACCATCTCCAGGCTTGGGTAAAACTGTAGCAGAGCTTTTCTCAGCGCGTTGTCCAAAGAGTTGACTGGTCCGTTGCCATCTGCTGCGGTGTGCATGATCTCATCGGCGACCCGCACCTTCAACATTACCTGAGAGCTGATGTCGGCTGGGTGACCGTTGCCCTCGCGCTTCTCCACCATAGAGACGAAGTCCACCAGAGTGAAAGGCGCTGTGTATCCGTGCATAAGCCTGCGTACAAGCAGTTCAAAGGACGCCTCCGCGTCCTCGTACTGGAAGCCCTTGCTCTCCTGTAGCTTGATGTGCTCAAGCAACTCCCTGGCCTGGGACTTGGAAAGGTCGATGTCCAGACCCAACTCTTCTACCTTCCACAGGATGTTGCCGCGTCCAGAAAGCTCCGAGATTAGCACGCGTTTTTCGTTGCCCAAATTCTGCGGCGGAACGTGTTGGTAGCTGTGCTCCACCTTGGCTACTGCGGCGGCATGCAAGCCACCCTTGTGCGCGAAAGCGCTGGCGCCAACGTACGGCTGGGAGCCCACTGGCGGCATATTCGCAACCTCTGCTACGTAGTGGCTCACTTCAGTTAACGTGGCCAACTGCTCGTCGGTGACGCAGTCGATACCCATTTTCAGCTTAAGGTTGGCGATGACGGAGAGGAGGTTGGCATTGCCACAGCGCTCGCCGTAGCCGTTGATGGTGCCTTGAATTTGTACCGCGCCGTTTTGCACCGCGACGATGGCACCGCCGACTGCTAGATCGGCGTCGTTGTGGGTGTGAATTCCCAGCGCGACATCGGTCTCACTCTTGACCTTTCGCATAATGTCGGCGATCTCATGAGGCAGCACGCCGCCATTGGTATCGCAGAGAATGACGCACTCTGCCCCGGCATTGGCAGCAGCCTTCACAGCCTGTACTGCGTAATCGGGATTGGCCTTAAACCCATCAAAAAAGTGCTCGGCGTCGAAGAAAACACGGCGACCTTGAGCCCGAAGGAAGTCGACCGAGTCGGAGATCATAGCCAGGTTTTCTTCTAGAGATGTCTCAAGCACTCGCGTGACGTGCAGATCCCACGTCTTGCCAACCAGGGTTACAACCGGCGTCTCGGCTTCGAGTAAAGCCAAGAGGTTACCGTCGTCCTTGGCATCGATGTCTGCTCGGCGGGTGCTACCGAAAGCGGCCAAAGTAGCGTTAATCAGGTTCAGGGTTTTGGCCCGCTCGAAGAACTCGGCGTCAGTAGGATTGGACCCGGGCCAGCCGCCTTCAATGTAGTGAACACCTAACTGGTCGAGCTTGGCGGTAATAGCCAGCTTGTCCTCTACGGAAAGGGATATGCCCTCGAACTGCGCTCCGTCCCTGAGTGTGGTGTCGTATAGCTCTACCTGGACCATATCCTTGGCTCCTCTAATTACTTGTGACTTGTATTACTGAATCCCTGGTCATTCAAATTTGGACACGCTCTAAATACAATATTCCCGCCCCTGTTGAAGGGACGGGAATAAACTTTCTTTAGAAAGTACCCGCGGCACCACCCTAATTCCCTGGCCAGGTACTGTTCACAAAGTCGAATTACATGATGCCAGAGCACTTGAGAAAAAAGTACGAATTCATACCTTTGCCCCATATAACGGTGGGCCAGTCCGCCGCCGCCTACTCAAGCTTTCCCGTTTGCCTCAGGCTTGCTCTTTAGGGGCGTGGCTCAGGAGGGATTTTCTCCGGGCGTTTCAGGCGTCTGCTTCCACCAAACCAGACTCGCTAGGCCATGCGTTCCCGGGTACTCGTCTCCGTCGTAGCCTTTTCATGATTATTTTAAAGGTTACCTATAAGATTATCGCGAGGGATTTGACGTGTCAAGGTTAATTAAGAAGGGCTGGCACCCTCTATTATGACTTCATCTCCAGGTTCAAGCTGTTCAGGCGACTGATGAAATCTTTCGAATCTGTATATGAAGTCTTCAGGCAGATTCTCGAAGAACTCGCTTGAAGATCCGAACGAACGGAATCCGTGGAAACCTTCAGCTTCCGCCGTCCTGTCTCCGAAGAAACGATACTCCGCCCCCGGAAAGATTCCGCCGAAGCCTCTTAGCCGCTTGTGGAGTTTTAGACCCGTGTAATCGCGGTGCCCGCCTTGTGATACCGACTTGACCTTCCAAAGGCCGTCGTTGTCCTTGTAGTCAATAACTGTGGTCAAATCCTCTGTGTTTAGTCCGGAAAGTTCGCCGCTCTGCTGGATCGTGACTTTAGTCTCTGTATCGATTTCGTATTGGATGGTCTCCGAACCGTCCTTGAGCACCAGGGAGAATGTTCCGGCATCAACATCGATGTCAGAAACCGTGCCAACAGCGGTTCTTACAGTACGTACGCCGTCCTCAATCTCGGTCTTTACCTCGGACTTTATGAGGCCATTCGGGCTGGTGAGATTGAAGTAAGGCATCTTATGTGGCACGGGGTGCGGCATAAGTTGTGGAATTGTCAGATTGCCGAAGGCCAGAGTCGTGGTCTCTCGCTCGCCAGCGGTAACTTCAATGTTCAGCGATGCGGCGTCACGGTACACGGCGAACATTACAACGCCGTCTGGAAGAAGGGCGTGGACCATCTCGACGACGCGTCGGTAATTGTCCCCGGCGTGAATCTGTGTGCCCATTTGCGTGACGAGCTTTTTGCGCCGG
>CAJWRP010000022.1 GCA_913046025.1 uncultured Chloroflexota bacterium | reverse complement strand
GAGCGCATACTGATTCGCATGATTAATGTGGGACAACAACCCCACCCAATGCACCTCTATAGTCACCAGTTCAAGGTAGTTCAAATGGACGGCAATCCGAAAGCGAATCCGCTTACAGTCAACACTCAGGACATCGCGCTTGGCCAGACTGTAGATGTCGAGGTAGTCGGCACTCGTTCTCCGAAATACCAGCAGTCAATACCCACTGGACCGCTAGGCCGGGCAATTTAGACTGTTGCTATCGCCGCTCCTAGTCTCTGGAGCACCCGTTTCATCGTTCTTAAGCATTGGGTGATAAAGCGATTTCGATTATGATGGTTACCTGATGTGTGAGTCACCGCAAAAACCATGAACGGAAAACTAAGGTTATTCGTCGCAATTGAACTGCCCGACGCAGTAAAGGACGAGCTGGGCAAGCTGATCGACGCGCTGAACGCATCAAACACTGGCAGTGTACGGTGCGTGCGTTCGGAGGGAGTGCACCTCACCCTCAAGTTCCTGGGCAACGTCGACAGCAATCGTGTGGACACTCTGTCAGAGGCGCTTAAGCAGGCCATAGACGGGCGCACAGCGTTCAGGTTGCAGCTTGGCCAGGCCGGTGCATTTCCAAATCTGCACAGGCCCAGAGTGCTATGGGTAGGAATTGACGGCGACATGACTACCTTGTCCACTATTCAAGCTAATGTCGAAGACGAACTGGCAGCCGTCGGGTTCTCAAAAGAGGAACGGGGATATAATCCGCACCTGACACTGGCTCGCATTCGTGGCGGCTCTCAGCCATCCTCCGTCGAGCGAGCTACAGGCATTCTAACCAGCAATCCCATCAACAGGCATTTGGAAATTCCAGTGACGCAGATCAATCTAATGCGCACGGAACTACACCCCGACGGCGCAATTCACCGGCGCATGGTTTCCATACCCCTTTTAGACTGTTAACGTAATATGGCCGGGGTTGTGTAGACTTTCGCCATGCTGCTATACTTGCGGCGCGTTTACCCCCAGGGTGGTGGAAAACGAGGAGGGATCCGTGGAACACCAAGGTTGGCCAGAGTGCCGCTCATGCTCAGAGGGAAGTTTGCTTCCATTGTCTGACTTTGGAAGCCAGGGCGCACCTATACATTACAAGGCATGGGTTTGTAGTAGTCCTGAATGTGGATTTAACATCAAGATACGAAACGGTGATGTGTACCTAAACGAGCCCATAGCAAATGGGGCTATGCATACTCCAAGAGTAAGGTAAACCGGCAGACAGTCCCTCGCGGGCGCTTGTTCACGAGAGAGAACCCTTCGCGCCATCGTCTTCATCCTATACCAGATCGGCATTCCAAAGACGCGCGGCCTTAATGGCCATTGCCTTAGTGCCGTGCCTTTGCACATAATATGTGAGAGGGTGTTGCTTGGGAGGACGTTGGGTGAACCAGAAGGACTCGAAGTCGATTGCTGGTCTTCGTCGCCACACAGGGGTGGCGGGTATTGCGATGATTCTGGCAGGCCTGGTCTTGCTTGGAACCGTAGGCGCTTACTACGGCTATCGAAGTTACGCCAGTTCGCAATTGGACTCCCTGATCTTTACACCGGCGGAAAGCGCTTCGTTAATCCCAGTTTCGACTGCGCCCCTGCCCAACACCGGGCAGACGTTCCAGACATTGGTGCGGCCAAATGAGCCACGGCCTTCCGTCCATAAAGCGCCACTTAACCAGACTCCCACCTTTAGCACCTTTAGCACCTTGCCCGAAAATGCCGCCTTCCCTGTTTCCAGCTACGCCTCTGTCTACCCTGCCACAGAGATTCATCCCAAATACTGGGCGGAGCCAATGTGGTCCGGCGGTGAGCCGTATTCCTACAGTCCCAACGAATCAGGCCCACGACTGCCCGAAGGTTTCCATGCGGTTTCATCCACCGAGGGCACCCAGCTTCCCAGCTCCAATACCACGCGCATTTCGGTGCCCAGCGTCGGTATCGACTCCAACATAACGGAGCTTCAGATTCTAGACCTGGGTAACAGCAGGGCGTACGAGACGCCCAAGAACACCGTAGGCCACATACCACAGTCGCCCAACGCCGGGCAGCTGGGCAACTCCTGGTTCTTCGGTCATCTGGAAAGCCCGATTAAGGGAGAAGGAAACGTCTTCCAGCGATTACCGGACATTCCAGAGAAGCTGCGCAATGGTGACGAGGTGCTAGTGGAGTTGGAGAACGAGCAGGGCCATATATTCTTATATAGAGTTACTGGCACGGATGTGGTGCATCAGGATCACATGCAGTTGTACGACTCTTCCAATGCGACCATAACACTGGTGGCTTGCGTTCCCAGTCTGGTATACGACCATCGCATACTAGTGACGGCTGACCTGATAGGGATTAATGAGGGTTAACTTTATTCCCCAATTAGGACCGACTGGAACTTGCCGGAGCTAACACATCTCTCATGACGGACATGAAATTATGTGTCGGCTTGGATATGGTCTTACCCGGCAACGTAACGATTCCGGCCTGCTCCACAGGCAACAGATTTGCCATACTAATTACTCCGAGGGTAGTCCTGTCTTCTGGCTCTATGGCCAATCGAGGACCGACAGATATGCCCATGCCTAGAGCGACGAAGCGCTTGATCATGTCCATGCTATCCAACTCTACGATAATGTCGTATTCCAGGCCATTGCGACGGAACTCATCCTCCAGGATTGACCGCGTGTAAGTGCCCCTGCCCATTAGGATAAGAGGGTAGCGCACGATCTGCTCAAGAGACATCAAAGGTTCTTTTAACAGGGGATGCTCTAGCGGAGTGATTAAGACACGCTCATACAGGAAAAGTCCCAAGAAATCGAGCCCTTCACTTTTTTCGGGATGCTGGACAACTCCAAGGTCCACGTCACCATCCTTCACCATCTGCAATACCTCTGCGCGCGTACCGGACCGTATTCTGAGGTGCACCTGCGGAAAGCGCGTCAGGAACACACGCACAACGCGAATTAGAGTATGGGGAATGATATCTGGTGTGGATGCTATCTGGACTGGCCCCCGTTCCTCTGCCTCATGGGTCATGGTGGCCAGCGAATCGATGCCTTCAATTAGCGGCCTTACAATGGCAGACAGTCGATCGCCTGCTAGAGTTAGCTGAATGGGCCGCTTAACTCGGTCAAACAGCACCATTCCCAGCTCTTCCTCCAGCTTTTTGATGTGTGTGGTGACCGTAGGTTGTCCTAGGCCCAACTCCTTTGCAGCCCTTGAAATGCTGTGTACGCGGGCCGCAGCGCAGAAGCTACGAAGCTCTCTGAGTTCCACTATAACTTCCTCATAAAGGTTACATCACAAATACTAATACATCATATCACATGATATACGTTTACATGATGATGTAACGGATTAATAATAAATATGTACCTGACAAACTGAAAGGTATATCAGGAATCTGAGCGACCAATAGAAAGAGGAAACCATGCTCTATCGACTTATTTCAACCCTAAAGCAGCTGAACCACCGGAGCTTACCGGCTTCGGGTTTCGATTCCTACCTTGCCAACATACAGCGATCCCACGCAGGTGGAGGCCCTAGGATAGAAGAAGCTCGCAAGGACTTTGCAAACAGGGTCCACAACGAGACCTCCGGCCTTCTAGGCGGATAGTAATCGAAAATTAGTAGCTGAGACCCATCCCACGGTGTGGGTCTCAGTTGAATAACTAACGTTCAGGCTTCTTGCCTGAATATAAAAAGGCATGTCTTGCTTACGCAGGCATGCCTTTTTATGTGGCCGCTCACATCACAGGAACAGCATACACTGAAAGCCTGTTCACCAGATTATACCCGTGTTAATCTTTAATTGGCTGGCCTGTTAGTCACGGCCCTGCCAGCTAATTAAAAAGGTAGGTGAAGGATTTTGGCCCCTCTAAGCGATGAAGCACGAAAAGCACTAAGCGAAGGCAAGAATTTCGCGACCATAGCCACACTAATGGCGGACGGATCTCCTCAGGCCACCGTAGTCTGGGTCGACACCGATGGCGAGCACGTAATATTCAACACGGCAGAAGGCCGAGTTAAGACCGAGAACCTCAGACGTGACCCCCGTGTAGCCGTCTCCATATTTAATCCGGAACGTCCCTATGACAAGGTGAACATTCGAGGCAAAGTTGTGGATATGATCCACGAAGGCGCTGTCGACCACGTTAACAGCATGGCCAAAAAATACATGGGCGTTGATGTGTACCCAGGGCTAGCCGCCAACCCCGATGAGAAGCGCGTCATTATCAAGATTGCTCCCGTCTAGAGGCTTCATATAGCTGCCTGACTCTATTCCGTAATAGGCTATCACGGCCATTATTCGGCTTATTAAGAGGCTCCATGCTTAAGTTCTTCCGCAAAAACGAAGAAAAAGACAAAGAGAAGACCGCCAAGGCCGTCCAGAAGTCCCGCCAGACCTGGTTTGGCAAGATGGCTACGCTTTTCAGCCAACCTTCGTTGGACGACGGCACCTGGGATGAGCTTGAAGAGTTGCTGATCTCCGCTGACGTGGGCGTGGCAACCACAATGAAGCTTCTGGAGACGCTGAAGACACGGATTTCTGAAGAGAAGCTGACCGAACCTGCCGAGGTCATGGAGGCCCTCAAGGACGAGATGGTCTACCTGATAGACTTCGAGGACGCTAGCGAGACGCTGGAGGCTCCCGAGAAGCCGCTGGTTATCCTGATGGTAGGCGTAAACGGCGCGGGCAAAACTACCAGCATTGCCAAGCTGAGCCAGCTCTACCTGGATTCCGGCAAGACGGTGTTATTGGGCGCGGCCGATACTTTCCGAGCCGCAGCCATCGAACAGCTACAGGTCTGGGCGGAGCGTATCGGCGTAGACGTAATTGCTCATCAGTCTGGCGCAGACCCAGGAGCCGTGGCCTTCGACACGATTCAGGCTGCCAAGGCTCGTGGCACCGACGTGGTCATTATCGACACCGCTGGCAGACTGCATACCAAGTTCAACCTGATGGAAGAGCTAAAGAAGATCCAACGGATTATGGAGCGCCAGGGCGTTGGCTCACACCGAGTGCTGGTGACAATCGACGCTACTACTGGCCAAAACGGACTCATTCAAGCCAGAGCGTTTACCGAGGCGGTGGACTGCGAGGGCATATTCCTAGCCAAGGTCGACAGCTCATCCAAGGGCGGCATCGTCTTCGGCATTGCTGACGAGCTGGACCTACCTATCCTCTTCATAGGCACAGGCGAGAAGGCCGAGGACGTGGCTACCTTCCAGCCGCAGGAGTTTGTGGACGGTCTGTTTTCGGACGGCAACGGAAGTTAGACGGCACAGGATCGCCATGAGTCGTCAACTTCTCAAGAGTACAGATACAAAATTATCTCATCCGAATTGGCTAAAAACGCCGACAACGAGTGCTAATAACACATCCCGCTAAGCACAGCCCTACGTATATAATTTAGCTATGCTGGACGTGTTGTGGTGGCTTATCACTGCCGAGGTCATGGGGCTTATCGCCTTTCCATTGGCCTATTTCTTGCTTCCCAAATTGGCAGACAGGGGTTACACACTCAGCAAACCCCTGGGCATCCTCATAATCGGCTACCTGTCGTGGATGCTAAGCGTCCTGCACATCCTCCCCAGCATACGAATTTCGCTAATCGCCCTCCTCGTCTTATTCGGCGCGCTGTCCGCCTGGTACGCCTGGAACCATCGCCAAGAGATGCTCCAGTTCGTCCGCAAAGAGCGCAAGGCCCTCATCATCGGCGAGGTAATTTTCCTAGCATTCCTTATTGGTTGGGTCGTCTTCCGCAGCACGGACCCATACATTAACCACACCGAGCAGCCCATGGACTTCGCCTTTCTGAATGCGTCTATCCAATCGACGTTCGGGCAGCCGGAGGACCCCTGGCTGCGAGGCGAAACCATCAGCTACTACTATTTCGGTTACTGGATGATGGGTTCCATCACTCAGATTGCCGGCGTTGCGTCCGCAGTTGCCTACAACCTGTCACTGGCCCTGATACCAGCGTTGGCAGCAATGGGCGTGTTCGGACTGGGCTACAACATGATCAGGGCGGAGCGAGCACACTGGGGCTACGCAGTGGCTGGAGGCATCGCCAGCGCCGTCATGGTTGGCTTGGTTGCCAATCTTGAGGGCGTGCTGGAATTCATGCGCTTCAATGGCATTGGCTCCCAGGGTTTCTGGGACTGGCTCGCCATTGACGGCCTGGACGGACCCTCGGAGGATGCCGCAACTAGCTGGATGCCACAGGAGTTCTGGTGGTGGTTCCGCGCCACCAGGGTGATCAACACCTTCCAGGAAGGCGCAGGCATCGACTACACCATCCAGGAGTTCCCCTTATTTAGCTTCATGCTGGGCGACATGCACCCGCACGTTATGTCCCTGCCCTTTGCCACCATGTTCCTGGGGTTAAGCCTGAACTTCCTCAGAACGCCGATTGTTGAAGAGGTAGGAAGAAATATTCGACGTTATGCCTTCATTCTTGTCGTTGGCTTGGCGTTGGGCGGGCTGGCATTCGCCAACATGTGGGACTTGCCGACTTACGGGGCTCTGTTCATCGCCATCGCCGCCCTGAAAACCTTCCGCGAAAGGCGCGGGAGCCTGAGAAGTATGGCGACCTACGCCTTGCCGAGGAGTGTGGCAGTTCTTGCACTCGTCTTTGTCCTTTATTCGCCTTACTTCCTCAGCTTTCAGGCAGGTGTGGATGGCCTCGGCACGGTGGAGACTACCAGCCGAAGCGGTCACCTTCTCCTGATTTGGGCAATGTTTCTCGTTGCGGTAGTCCCCTTTATGCTGGCTACTTTCTGGCAGGCAACCGTAAGAGAGGACTGGCTCAAGCTAACAATAATCTCATTAGCCATCGGATTGGTTCCCTGGATCCTATGGGCAGCCAGGTTTACCCTGGGAGAGGGCGGTATCGGTGACGTCGCCGGTAGGTTCTTCCACATTCTGCCCTTTGTGGCGCTAATCGTCATCGGCGTGTATAACACCATCTGGTTGGCCCGCGAAGAGCGAGAGGGCGGCAAGCTGTTCGCCATGGCGCTCGCCACCACAGGCCTCCTGCTCATAATGGGACCGGAGCTGTTCTTCATAGAGGACTTCTTCAATTCCCGTATGAACACCATATTCAAGCTGTACTACCAGGCGTGGCTGCTATTGGCAGTGGCCTCCGGGTTCGCGATATACCAGTGGAAATCTCTCAGGATATCCCTGGCAGGGTGGCGTCGCTCCCTGAACACGCTTTGGGCCGCGGCGTTCATTGCCTTGCTAGTTGGCTCGCTCTACTACACACCGGCAGCCATCGCATCCAAGAGTGAGCTGAGCAGACAGAACGCGACCCTTCAAGGCGACAGGTTCGTCAGCGACGCTCAATACGGTGCCATGGACTACCTTCGTAGCAACGCAGAGTCGGGATCTGGCATAGTGGAAGGCGTTGGTGAGTGGTTCGACTGGGGGCTGATGTCCCGTAGCACTGGCCTGTCGACAATATTCAACTGGCCGGGCCACGAAATCCAGTGGCGAGGCACAGACGAACAGTTCGCAGGACGCGAGGCTGACGTCGCCCTTATCTATCAGACCCTGGACACAACGGAGACACAGAACCTTCTGAACAAGTACGACGTAGATTACGTGTACATTAGCTTCCAAGAACGGGATAAGTACGGGACGGAAGGTCTGGATAAATTTTCAACGTTTATGGACGCCGTCTACGAACAGGACGACGTGACAATCTACCGGCGGCGGGAATAAATGGCAACAGATCAACCCGTAGAAGCAGAAGCAGTAGAGCTTCTCGACGACTCGGCCGCAGCTCCATCTTGGGCTGTGATTACATGGCTTCGCCGTTTCTTCTGGATTGGACGGGAGGACTCTCGCAACGGCATCAGGCCTGGCGAATGGATCGCCTACTCACTGCTGATTCTGATGGCGGGCGTGATGCGCCTATGGGACCTGGGCTCGCGCGCCCTGCACCACGACGAAAGCCTGCACTCGTACTTCTCCTGGGAGCTATTCAACAGCGGGACCTTCGCCCACAACCCGATGATGCACGGCCCGCTGCAATTCGAGGCAAACGCCGCCATATTCTTCCTTCTGGGGGACAGCGACTACACCTCCAGGATACTTTACGCAGTGATGGGAACTATCCTGGTTGCCATGCCCATTCTGCTCAGGACACGTCTTGGTAAACTAGGCGCGGTCCTGGTCTCGGGTATGCTGGCATTCTCACCAGCACTGCTATATTTCAGTCGGTTTGCTCGCAATGACATTCTTATGGCGGCTTGGACGGTGGGCCTCATAGCATGCATGTGGCGATACATGGACGATGGCAAGAATCGCTACCTCTATTTCGCGGCCGGTCTTCTAGCCTTCGCCTTCGCCACCAAAGAGACAGCCTACCTGGTCACTGCCATTCTGGGCCTCTTTCTCTTCGTCATAGCAACTCCCGATCACTGGCGAAGTGTGAAGATAAATCTCAATATAACCTCAGGAGAGACTTCACCGCCAGCGGCCCTTTGGCGCATCGGCTCCGGCATATGGAGCTACCTTTCCCATGGCATGGACCTGTCCAAACTCAGCAGATCAGCGTCTTTCCTGCTCCTGTTAATAACAATAACTCTGCCCCAGTGGTCTGCTGCCGCAAGCATCTTTCAAAACACGGCTCTTCTGAACTGGTCTAATCTGACCCTGGCAAATCCGGATACGATCAACCCCATTGGCGCAGCATCTGGAGGGGGGATAGTCATAGCCTTCCTCGTGGTGGTTGCCATGCTGGGAATCTCGGCATACCTGGGCTTCAAGTGGCGATGGGGCGTGTGGTGGCGCTGCGCTGTAATCTTCTACGTAATATGGGCGCTACTCTACAGCACATTCTTCACCAATTGGCATGGGTTGGAATCAGGCGTCTGGCAGAGCCTGGGCTACTGGATCGCCCAACAAGACGTGGCCCGGGGAAACCAGCCCTGGTACTACTATCTGGTCATCACGCCAGTTTACGAATACTTGCCGCTATTCTTTGGAGCTATTGCCGCCGTCTACTACACGAGACGCAAGGACGCCTTTGGCCGTTTCCTGGCCTACTGGGTAGTGGCCACGTTTATTCTCTACACCATAGCCAGCGAGAAGATGCCGTGGCTGCTGGTCAATATCAGCCTGCCGCTGATTGTCATCTCCGGGAAATTCATTGGGGAGATCATTCAGCGAGTCGATTGGCGGAGAGCAGTCCCGACAGCGTGGCTCCTTTTCTTGATCGGCGTGCCGTTGTTCTTCGTCGCTCTGTGGCAGCTGGCGCTGTTCGGCGTAGGTGACGACGCAGACTCCGGCCTGCCAATGCTTGCCGGTCTGCTGGTAGCGCTTGCGGTCCTGATTGCTGGTGGCATTTTCATGACGAGGCGAGTCGGCAAAGCCAACTTCTTCGCATTCTCAGTCATTCCTCTATTCCTGCTGCTGTTCGCGTTGAGCGTAAGAACTGGGTGGACGGCTAGCTATCAGAACGGAGATACGCCAGTGGAGATGCTCGTCTACACCCAGACATCGCCGGATATTACCCAGCTGATGCGCGATATCCAGACCGCCAGCGACGCATCCGAAGAAAAGCTGGCTTTGCCGATAACCATAGACCAGACCAGTGGCTACACGTGGCCGTGGGCCTGGTACCTTCGGGACTATACGAAGGTCAATTACCCTGCCTACGAAAACACACCGCTAACCGAGGTTCCTGATTCACCTATGGTCCTCGTGCATACCAAGAATCAGGCTGAAGCCGACGAGATACTCAAGCAAGATTTCGACGAAGCAAAGCTTATTAAACACAGGTGGTGGTTCCCAGAGAGTACCTATCGCTCCGTCACTCCGTCGAAGTTTTTCAGCGCCACTGTCGATCGCGAGTCCTGGCGACGGGTGATGGACTACTGGTTGAACCGAGAAGGCGTGTTCGACCGCATCGGTAGCGAGGATGCCTACCTCTATAGGCAGCCCGGCTTCCCTCGAACAATCGACTCCGATAATGGCTCTTGAGGCTCCTGCCGTAGGGTCTAAAAACATCTTTCGTTTAACCCCACCGGATTTCGCCTCTCATAACCAGCCAATGGCGGCCAATATTTGGCGTTCCACGTGGCCATAGGGTGTGCTAAGGTTTTTCTAGGGGTAAGATTTGATCTCATCGAGCAAATTCTGGATAGGCATCGGGCTTAGCGCCATCTTATTGGCGCTGTTCATCGTCACCATCGACGTGGGAGACATGGTGAGCGCCCTTGCCGGAGCCAATTACATTTACCTGATACCCGCGATTATCGCCTACCAGGTGTCCGTGCTGTTCCGCACAATTCGGTGGCGCATGCTGCTCTATCACATGAAGCCTACCACCACCAGGCGGCTGTTTCCCGTCGTGACCATCGGCTATATGGCGAACAATCTCTTGCCAATGCGACTGGGCGAGTTAGTGCGAAGTTACTACGTCGCCGAGAGAGAGGGCGTCAGCAAAGCGGCTGCCCTAATGACTATCTTCATCGAGCACGTTCTCGACGCTCTGATTTTGCTGTTCTTCATAGCTATTATCGCGCTGTTCACCCCCTTGTCCGGTCTGGCTGAGGCATTCGGCGACAAGGCCGATCGAGCCTGGCCATTCATTGTGGTAGCGTTCAGCTTGCCGTTCATCGTGGCATTCGGCACTCTCATCCTGTTCGCAGCATTTCCCGGACGAACAAGAGAAGTATCGATGAAACTTGTTCGCCCTCTACCCGAACGGTTCGAGGCGCCAATTCGCAGCTTGATCGACTACTTCTTGCAGGGCCTGGAACCCATGCGCAGTCCTCGCGTGATTGCCAAGCTTCTTCTAGCCTCGATTCCTATCTGGCTACTGGAGGCCCTCCTGTTCCTCTTGGTAGCGTTCTCGTTCGACATGAATCTCGCCTTCCCAGGCCTTGGCCAGATGGCCATAGGCATGATTCTGGTTACTGCCATCGCCAACATAGGCGCTTCGATCCCCGCCGCGCCGGGAGGCATAGGCATTTTTGAGCTTATCACCAGAGAAACGCTGGTCTTGCTGCCTCAGGCTTCCGTGGACAGGTCGGTGGCTGGCGGATTCGCGGCTCTAGTCCACGCCACGCTGCTGCTGCCGATGATTCTGCTAGGACAGGTCTTCCTGTGGACAGGCCACATCTCGTTGAGAAAGCTAACCAGGGCCGGTCAGGTGCCAGAAGTAATTGCAGAATCCAACCCGCAAACTACCTCAACGGTAGCGGGGCAAACGCCGGTTAATTCAGCCGAAGATAGGAGATTTTCTTGAATATCGGCATTGTGGGCGCTGGCGCTGCCGGATTAGCCGCCGCCTATCACCTGGGCAAACAGGGTCACCACGTCACCGTGTACGAACGGGCGCCCTTTATTGGCGGACAGGCTTCCACTTTCATGGTGGGCGACGCCAAGCTGGAGAAGGGTTACCACCACTGGTTCACCAGCGATACCCACATTATTGACCTCGTGAAAGAGATAGGCCTGGGTCATCAGATACGGTGGATCGAGTCCACCGTAGGCACAATGCACGATGGGCGCATTTACAACTTCGTAACGCCTCTGGACTTGCTGAAGTTCAAGCCTTTGAGTCTCATCGATCGCATTCGGCTTGGCCTTACAACGTTGTACTTACAAAGACAAACGAACTACAGCAAATACGAAGGCGTTACGGCTGACGAGTGGTTGAGCAAACACATCGGACGCAAAGGGCACGAGGGTTTCTGGCAGCCAATGCTCAGAGGCAAGTTCGGCGAAGAGTTCTACAAACAGGTGGGCATGGTCTGGGTATTGGGCAAGATACAGACCCGCGTCAGGTCCCGCAGCAAGAGCCTGATAAAGGAGATGTTGGGATACCCAATCGGCAGCTTCGAGGAAATCTTCGAGGTGCTGGCGGACAAGATCCGAGAGCAGGGCGGCGAGGTACACCTCTCTGCGTCGGTTGAGCGTGTGCTGGTGGAGGACGAGCGCGCGGCGGCCGCGGCCGCGCGCAAGAGCTCCTCGTTGCTCGGAGGGCTTCCCTCCCGTC